>NZ_VIKZ01000068.1:0-14942 GCF_009711985.1 Dolichospermum sp. UHCC 0260
AAATTCTGCATTCTTTTAACTAAATGGTGTCATTTTATTGTGAGAATGGAAAAACAAAGTTATTGACTTGGGATCATCAATCAAGTAGATACCAAGTTGGATAGATAATCCTGTTCTACTTTTCAAGAAAGTAATCCAGGATTAAAATGAGAATAAACTGTGTAAAAAAAGGTTGAGAACTATGACACCCTCTTTAGCAAATTTTCTTTGGAGTTTGGTTTTTGGGACTGCGATTGTCGTTATCCCTGCTACCATTGGTCTAATTTTCATTAGCCAAAAAGATAAAATCCAACGTTTTTAATTCCTAGGGACTGGGGACTGGGGAAGAATTGTCTTCTCCTTTCTCCTGGACTTCTGAACTCCAGTATTCTTCTTCTACAATATTATGACTGGTTAAAATAGTGATGGTAAGTGTAACTCGTTAATATAGATTTGATATTAGGAAAACGCCAATGGTTAATTTTGGGCTGAACTCAGCCAGTGTTTTAGCTCAGGTAAATTTTGGAGCGAACTCAGCCAGTATTCTCGGAATTTTCCTGGCTGTAGCTGGAGCAGCACTGTACTTTCTTAGGACTGTCCGGCCAGAACTGTCAAGAGATCAAGACATCTTTTTTGCAGCGGTTGGCTTATTATGCGGCTTTATTCTTGTCTTCCAAGGATGGCGACTTGATCCAATTTTACAATTTGGTCAGTTGCTTTTGGTAGGTTCTACGGTATTTTTTGCGGTTGAAAGTATTCGTCTGCGGAGTATCGCTACTCAACAAGCTAAACGCAATACTCCCATTGTGGACGATGAACGCGAGGTTAGCAGGAAATATTCTTATTCTGAGCGGCGCAATTATCAAGCTGAGATGGATGCAGATTTAGAACCGCTACCTTATGAAGAAGAGGAAGAAGCTCCTCAACGTCCGAGAATTCGGGGTAGTCGAGATGAACGTTCTCCCCGTGATGACTATTACGAAGATCAAGCTCCACGCAGTTCACCAAACCCACGGAACAGGGAAAGACCAGATTCAGGAGAAAGAAAGCGTCGTCCTAATTCTGGGCGTTCAGTCGGTCGTCCCAGCGAGAGTAATACAGATGAAAATTGGGGTTCTGCTCCCAGACAAGTTGATGATTGGGAAGGTGCAAATTCTCAAGATGAAGTAAGAAAACCACCACGTCGCAATAATAGCGGTAATAACAGTAATAGCGGTAATAATCGCCCCCAACGCCCAGAAAGCCGAGAGGATGATGTTGCTCCTACTCCTAGACCCAGAAAACGTCGTCCTCCCAGAGACTCAGTTCCGCCTAGAAGACAGGATGATGATGAGGCTATACCAACGGATTATGTACCATACAATCCCATTAATAAGCCCAATAATGAGCCGGATAATTCCGATTTTGATGACGATATTTAAAACATTTGGGGTGGACGACGGAAAACAGTAATGTGAAAACATTTACACCTAGCTTCTGGCTCCAACAGTCTATTTATTGGAGCCTAATTTTTGGACTGACAAGTTTACTAATATCTTGTGCTGCTGATAATATCCCGATGGGAGTAACTTCTCTGAATAGCCGATATACTGAAGAACAACCGGCAATGAGTGGTAATGGCCGTTTTTTGGCTTTTATTTCCAATCGTTCTCGTCGTCAGCAGTTGTTAGTATACGATTTAGAAAATCAAAGTTTTATGCCCACACCGGGCTTAAACCGACAATCTGTAATTGCGGAAAGTCCTAGTTTGAGTTATACAGGACGCTACATTTGTTATATTACCAGTGATCAAGGTAGACCAGTTGTAGCACTCTATGATCGGGCTTCGCAAAATTCACAAATTCTGACTCCCACCTTTCGTGGTTGGGTGAGAAATCCTACTATTAGTCCTGACGGGCGTTATGTTGCGTTTGAATCTGCTGGTCGTGGACAATGGGATATTGAAGTTCTCGATAGGGGTCCAACTATTGAGTTAGATATTCCTAATGGTGCAACGGTGAATACCAATTAAAATTTATTTTGTCTGAATCAGGATGTCCAGGATTTAAGGATTTTCAGGATTGGTAATTGGTTTGTTTATTAACCCTTTCTGCTTTTGTTCTCTGTTCCTTGTTCTCTAAATGAATTATAAATTATCAATTATTTTAATTTTATGCTCAACTCTATTAACTGGGTGTTTTGGCTATCCGCGTTTACTCAGTTACCCATTTGATTCTGGGGGTAGGAGTCTTAATAGTTTTTCATCGGAGTTAAATCCGCAAATTTCGGGGAGATATATGGTGTTTACGAGCGATCGCCGAGGCAGTCAAGATGTATATATGTTTGATACGGTGACTCGGAATTTGGTGGATTTACCAGGTTTAAATTCTTTTGATACGATTGCTTCCCATCCTGCATCATCTGATAATGGTAAATTCATTGTTTTTGCTGCTAGTCGTCAAGGACGAACACAAATTGTTTTTTATGATCGAGATGTGCGTCAATTACGAAATTTAGCTGGTGATATCCAAGGAGAAGTCCGCAATCCTACTATTAGTGCTGATGGTAGTAGAATTGCGTTTGAATATAGCAATAATGGACAATGGGATATTTTAGTTTATGACCGTTTTGGGCGAAAATTGAATATTCCTCAAGATCCCAGTTAGTCAGAGGTGCAGAGGAAAGAAATATTCTTTTGCAACTGACAACTGTACGGGCGAAGCATTTGGAGAACTATTTTTGGCAATGACCGATAATTTATCTTCCAAATGCTTCGCCCCTACTAACAACTGACTAATCAGTATTTTGCACAGATTCGATGAGCGATCGCACTTCCTCAGTACCCTGGGATGGTTCAAAGGAAAGGGGAAATTTGCCTTTGACTAGCATTCTTAAACCTAAAGGTGCAAGACTAAGTAATCCTTGTAAATCGCGGAAATAATTACCAACTACTTGCATCCCAAATTGACGTTCATCAATCCAACCACCTTGTTTGACTAAATCTACTAAAACTTTACGGTGACGAATTGCTCGACTATCACTCGCTTCTTTGCGTTCCAGAATTTCCTGTTTAATTTTGGTGATTTGCTCTAATGGGGCAACTTCCATAGGACAAACTGAATCACAATATAGACAACGAGTACAACCCCAAACTCCTTGAGTTCCTGCGCTATAGTTTTCTAATCGTTCTTCTGTATTACTATCGCGGGAATCTGCCACCATGCGATAGGCTTTAGCTAAGGCATGGGGACCAACAAAGTCAGGATTGACTTCCAGAGCATTACATTCAGAATAACAAGCCCCACACATAATACAATTGCCCGTTTGATCAAGAAGCGATCGCTCTTGAGGCGTTTGTAAGAACTCTCTTTCGGGAACTTGTCTACTTGCTGTACTTACATAAGGGGCAACTTTCTGCAAATTATTCCAAAAACCATTCATATCCACAACCAAATCTTTAATTACAGGCATATTCCCCAAAGGTGCAACTGTAATTTCTGGAGTAGCCTGAGACTGATTTGCCAATGATGATATTTTCTCCAGTCTAGCCAGTTCACTCCCCACATTTTCCTTACAAGCCAAAGCAGAACGCCCATTAATCCGCACAGCACAACTACCACAAATTGTATTGCGGCAATTTTTGCGAAATGCTAAAGTTCCATCTTGTTCCCACTTAATCTGATTGAGACAATCCAGGATAGTATTCCCTGGTTCTACCTCCAAAACGTAGGATTTGAAAACAGGGTGAGAATTTTCTTGTTGTCGAGTAATCTTAAAAATAACTTCCATTATTATCAATCCAAATCTTGGGTTCAAATCTTTTCTATGCCTTACCCACCTCAAAATCATGAAGCTAGGGAGGGATGAAGTCCAAAGCATGAAGTATAAACAGACATTTTCTCTTATGCTTGACTTGACCGCAGGCTTCACCCTTAATCCTTTACACTTAATACTTCTTTCGTCAAGCCCTAGTTATCAAAATTCTACATCTTTAAATATATAGAAGTGTTAAAGCAAGTGAACATCTTTCCTCATGGCTATCAAATACCCCATAGATGTGGTAAATTTATTCTTCCCCTAGACAGACGTAGATAATCTGACGAGAGCTTTGAATCTGACGGTGATCAATAATGGGGATTTTCCACCCCGGTTTTTGTTTCTAGTCACTGATAGCTGGCGTAGCGAAGCCATAGAAACTCTAGAATTTAACTGATTCACTCCAAGAAAGCTAGTCGGAATTAGATTAACTTTCATAAAAGTCTTGACATTCTCCTCATGACAGTATGAAGCCTTGGGAAAATCTCTACTGCATTTTACCTCCTCAACTCCAGCGCGTGAGATCAAAATTTAACCGAAATATGAATTTTAAATTCAAAAAATATTTTGCTATTATTATTTCATGCTAGTATTTAATAGAAAATTACGAACTAACAAAATTAGAGACAATAACCGCATAAGCGCGGCTAACACTTCTAAGTTTACTCGTAATGTAGAGACTGGAAAATTCATGTCTCTACTGGCAGAATAAAAGGGTGTATGTTCGTTAGACCACATACAAATACTATGCTATCTTCAGCTAAAGAAGAGAATTAGGTGCAAGCCGATAACTCAAAAGCAAGTAAGATTGGCGGTGAATGTGAAAAACCTGTAATTTATTGGCTCTACGACTTTTTTGGAGTAGAACTAACCTGATTTGTAAAGGTGGCTTGAAGTTACACCGATACAACAGCGCCCAAAGAGAAAATAATTTAATTTCTGATGGCCAATGATGGTTAAAAGCGCAGTAAAATTACTGAAATAAATGTTTGTGGTAACTATGACTTAGAAACCTATTATAGATAACTATGATAGAGTCATTCGTTGCTTCCATATCAGCAGGAATTCACCCATCACCCTCATGTTTTGTTTATTTCTGAAGTCCAGTTGCGCTGATTGCTCAATACTGGACTCACAAGAAAATTTTTAAATGGCTAACGCCATGCTACGCTATCAATTTGAAGAGATTAAGGAAAATTAGAACATAATGGCTGAAACCGCAACTGCCCCATTAACTGGAAAAACATTACTAGCGAAAGTTAAAGAACTTTCCACTTTACCACGTCGGGAAAGAGCAAAGCAATGTGGTTATTACACCGTTACTAAAAATAGCCAAGTTCGGGTTAATTTAACAGATTTTTATGATGCTTTATTGTCAGCTAGAGGCATTCCCCTCAGCCCAGAAGCACCAAAAGATGGACGTGGCCGCGAACCGACATACCGGGTTAGTGTTCATCAAAATGGTCAAATTGTGATTGGTGCAACTTACACCAAAGCGATGAACCTAAAGCCCGGTGATGAATTTGAAATTAGACTAGGTTACAAACATATTCACTTAATTCAACTTGGTGAAGGTGACAAACAATTAACCCAGTCAGATGATGGTGCTGATGAATCAGACGCAGAAGAATAAATTTTTTCACCTATCAGGGCTGGTTTTTCCCTTAATGCTGAAAAATCTATCCCTAAAGCTACCGCTAATTAGTAGCTGTAGTTAAAAGAATGCAGAATTTAGAATTTAGAATTTAGAATTACGTTTTGCAACGGGGATTTTACCCCGACGCAAAACCCGCTGCTTGTAGAAGCAGGGGACTTTAACCCCCAAAGGTAAGTTAAATAATTTCAGTGGCATAAGACATAAAAAACGTTTTGGCCTCTTCCATTAGTCACAAATTCTAGTAGAGTCTTGATGAATAATCAAGAAATCTGTTGTTGCAGGAAGTTAGTCATGTTTTTTATGTCTATTGCGCTGTCATTTTTAGAGTTATCGGCCAATCCTTTGCTGGAGTTTCTCAAAGATACACCAGTATTTTTAGTCATGGCTTTTTTTATGGTTTGGATAGGTTGCTGGTTGCCATTAGTAGCAATTTTAGCCATTACCTTAAATTGGCAAATACATAAATCTTTACAACCTGAGCAAAAAATTCCTTTATTAGTATCTCTCTATTTATTAGTACCCCTAATTCTCTGGGGATTCCAATGGTTGAAATTGGGTTCTTTCCCTGATTATGGATTAGTAGGGGAAGTTTCTATTTTCGCTTCTTTATTGCTAGGTTTTGGCTTGGGTGTTTTCAGTCTAGCTATCGTATTTCTTGGGCAAATTTGCGCTGGTTGGTGCTATTTAGAAAAATCTCATCTCAAGTTAATACCATCTAGTTTATTGACAATTTCCCTAGTGGCTTTGTTTGTGGGGGGAATCGAAGAACTGGTATTTCGGGGCTTTATATTCACTCAATTAGAACAGAATTATTCAATTTGGTTAGCTGCAATTATTTCTAGCTTGATTTTTGCTGTCTTACATTTGGTCTGGGAACAAACAGAAACTCTTCCTCAACTGCCTGGATTATGGCTCATGGGTATGGTATTGGTATTAGCCAGATTAGCTGATGGGCATAATTTAGGGATAGCTTGGGGACTTCATGCTGGTTGGGTATGGGCGATCGCTACTATAGATACAGCAGGATTAATCACCTATACGGATAAAGTTTCTGCATGGGTGACAGGTATCAATAAAAAACCCCTCGCGGGGTTAACAGGAATTATGTGTGTTTTGGCGGTGGGGGTAGTGCTTTTATGGGTGTCTGAAATTGTTAATTAGTATTTTTCGCGCAAAGTCGCAAAGGAGCAAAGGCGCAAAGAATAGAAGAATTACTTGATTGTGGTTAAGAATTGGCGTAAGCTGACTAAGCTCAGGGTTTGTCCTAAGTTTAGGGGTAGGATGGATATGCCTTCTAAACGGGATTGTATCCAGCCTTCTCCCCAGTACCATTCGTGAAAGCCGTCAATGCCTCCACTCAGTAGTAAGCGCAGACAATTGGGTTTTACTACGTCTACTCGATGATGAATGGATATGGGCCCTGTGTGAGTAGTAAATTCAAATCCTGACGGTAATTCTGTGGGCATTTCTGGGGGGAAACTTTGCCCCAATAGCCATTTTTTTAGTTGTGCAGGATGCAAAATACTGTCATGAATGGCATTGGCTGATGCTGCGATTTCAATACGGATTTGGCTTTTTTGAAATGTACCTAGCATAGTAATTAGTAATTGGTAATTGGTAATTGGTAATTGGTAATTGGGTAATTTCCTTCTTCCTTCCTTCTTCCTTCCTTCCTTCTTCCTCCTGACTCCTGACTCCTGACTCCTGACTCCTGACTCCTTCTTCCTTCTCCTGACTCGAAACAACTTAGAATATAAAAGTCATCTTGTAAAGAATTGTAAGGTTTTTCATGGCAGATCAATTGATTCGTGCGACTGCGGCGGATGGTGGTATTAAGGCTGTAGGCGTGATTACCACCCGGTTAACAGAAGAGGCTAGACAACGCCATAAATTATCTTATGTGGCTACAGCAGCTTTGGGAAGAAGTATGGCGGCTGGTTTGTTGATGGCTTCCAGTATGAAACGGGTCGGTTCTAGGGTAAATGTGCGAGTTAAGGGCGATGGTCTTTTAGGTGGGATATTGGCAGATGCGGGCTTAGATGGCACTGTTAGGGGCTATGTTGGTAATCCCTCTGTGGAATTGCCTCCCAATGATCAGGGTAAACTAGATGTTGGGGGGGCAGTGGGTACAGGTTTTCTTTATGTAGTCCGCGATATTGGCCATGGCTTTCCTTACTCTAGTACGGTAGAACTTGTTTCTGGGGAAATAGGTGACGATGTTGCTCACTATTTAGCAAGTTCTGAACAAACTCCTTCCGCTTTAGTTTTGGGTGTGTTTGTGGGAGAACAGGGTGTGACGGCTGCCGGAGGAATATTGATACAGGTGTTACCGAAAGCTGCGAGGGATGAGGAGTTAGTGGCTACATTAGAATCACGGGTTTCGGCTTTATCCGGGTTTACGCCATTACTGCAAGCAGGTAAAACACTGACAGAAATTTTTAACGATTTGTTAGGAGATATGGGATTGAACATATTTCCGGAAACTCAGATGTTACGCTTTCATTGTGGCTGCTCTTTTGATCGGGTGCTAGGGGCGCTGAAAATATTGGGAGAAGCGGAACTACAAGACATGATTGTGAAAGATAATGGTGCAGAAGCAATTTGTGAGTTTTGCGGTAATATTTATCAAGCAAGTAGTGATGATTTAACCCAGTTAATTGGAGATTTGCAAGGAGAATCTGCAATTTCTGGTTAATGTAACTAGTCACACTCAAACCAAAAAACAGTAATGTTATTGATGAGGGTGATGAATTTTTTGGATGGGTTTTTCTAGATGGGAAAGTTAGGATAGCAAACATAAAATTATCTATATTGATCTACCTACTTTCATATCGCTATTCAATTAGTGTGGTGTGAGCAATGACAGAGCGGGATATTCCAGATAATTGGTCTTCGGACCAAGCAGGAGAACCAATTGGGTTTCAACCCAACTATATATCAAATAATCAAACTGCTGATACCGCTGCAATTGGTGCTAATTCTCAGTCCATGAAGAAAAGCAAAAAGCCAGATGGCACAGGTTTGGCGATAAATGATAATTCAGAATCTACTTTTAATCTCAGTGTTTTAATTGAGAAATTGCCCCCTTGGACTAAAAATTGGGTAGTTTGGGCAGCAGTATTAACTTTAATTCCTGGAAGTATGGGTTTTCTCGCTCTATCCATCCTGTTTAAGTTACCATCTGCCCCTAATTGTCCACAGATTTTCTGGCCTTTGGCTAGTGCGTCAGTGAGGGTACACTGCGCTCAGTTGGCGGCTTCTAAGCAAACTATTAATGATTTGCTGCAAGCGATTACTCTCGTCAAGCAATTGCCAGAAAATCACCCACTACGAGGCGAAATTAATCGTCTTTTGGAGGAATGGTCACGGGATATTTTAAAATTAGCTGATCAGAGTTTCCAAGGAGGGAATTTGGAGGAAGCGATCGCTACAGCCCGAAAAATTCCTCCTGATGTCAAGGTTAGTGAACTGGTTGAAGAACAAATTCAAAAATGGCAAACGATTTGGTCAAAGGCTGAAGGAATTTACCAAGAAGCTGAAAAAGAATTGCGTCAACGACATTGGCAATCGGCTTTTATGCTCACAGCTAAATTACTGCGGGTAGATAATAAATACTGGGCAAGCACTAAATATGATCAATTAAATAACATTATTGTTACAGCGCGGGAAGATGGGGATAAACTTTACAAAGCAGAAGATTTAGCAAAGAGTCGCAATTTAGATAATTTACTCAAAGCTATTAAACTAGCTGAGGCGATTAAACCGGATAGTTATTTATATCAAAAAGCCAAAGAGTTAATATCAGGATTTGCTCGAAAAATGCTCACACTCGCACAAGCAAAGATGAAAGAGCGAAATGCGGATGCAGCATTGGAAATTGCCCGACAAATTCCGCCTATTCCTGAATTACAAGCGGAAGTTGATGATTTTATGGTTTTGGGTGAAGCCCAAAGAAGTGCTTTTATTGGGACTGCGGCTGGGTTAGAAACCGCGATTGCTCAAGCGCAACAAATAGATGCTTCTAGGGATGTTTATAATGAGGCACAACAATTAATTGCGCGTTGGCAATTAGAAATTGAAGATGTTTCTCGGTTAGAGAAAGCCCGAAATCTCGCCAGTCAAGGCACGGTTAATGATTTAACAGCAGCTATTTCGGAAGTACAGCTAATTCCTGGGAATAATCCCCGTGGTACAGAAGCCCGTCAAGAAATTGGCCGTTGGCGTGGACAAGTGGAAACGATTGAAGATAGACCATATTTAGATCGGGCAGAACAAATAGCCATTGGTGAGGATGTTAACTCATTGCAAACAGCGATCGCTGAACTTAATCAAATTCGTTCTGGACGAGCATTATATCCAGAAGCCAGAAAAAAGATGAGGCTATGGACAGCTAAAATTGAGCGCATTCAAGATCAACCATATTTAGATCAAGCCAAGGCATTAGCCGACAGTGGTAATTTAACAACGGCTATTAGTGAAGCCCAAAAAATCGCCTCTTCAGGACGCGCTTTATCAAGTGAAGCCCAATCATCTATAGATACTTGGCAAGACCAAATTCGCGCTAAAGACAGTTGGCAAAAGGCCAAGCAAGTTGCAGTTACTGGCACACCAGAAGCTTTAGTTCAAGCTATCCAGTTGGCCAACCGTGTATCAGATCGGAACGTTTTGCGTTTAGATGTCAATATTGCTATTGACCAGTGGAGTCAACAGTTGTTAGAAATGGCACGCTCTCAAAGTGAAGTGGATGTCGCCAAAGCTATTGATACAGCCAAGTTAATTCCTCGTGGTAGTGGTGCTTATACTGATGCTCAAGAACAAATTAGAAGTTGGCGGCAACTTATGATTCCCAAATCACCACCTAGTCCGTCTGTGGAATCTACACCAGAACAAACACCAACAATTCCAGAATCTCAGCCTTCAGCAAGTCCTAATTAATTGATAAAGGAAAGCCTCTAGCCTTCATCCCTTGTCTAAAGCACAGATGTAGCTGACTAAGTCAGCTACATCTTCAAGGGTTTTCGGAATTTCACTTATAATTTTGCTAATTTTAAGTATGAATTATACTAAACACGGGTGAGATTTAAACTTTTGCCAAATGACAAAGAACCCAGATGTGTAGGGGTTTAGCAGTGCTAAACCCCTACGGTTAGAATCAAACAATCAAGCCGTTTTGAGTATAGCCTCACGCAAAGGCGCAAAGTGAGGAATCCTTATATTGCTGTCGTTACCATAGTTTATTTTTCTACGGGTAATATATCTAATACTACCATAGTATTGGTAAATTCATTACTGCTAAACTAGCTGAAAAATAATTCTCTGTGTTCTCCGCGCCTCTGCGTGAAAAAAATAATTCTACCCTTGAGCTTGAATTTGTCTAACTACCGTCAAAGCCGAATAACTCACCCCCGCAGTTCCCTCTCCAGGATGAGTAGAATCACCAACTAACCACAAATTATTAATGGGAGTCCGATTAGCAAAACCAAAGGGTCCAAAGGTAGGAATTCTTTGACCAATACCGCCCACAATTCCCTTTTCTCTGCCTGTATAATGAGCAAAGGTGCGAGGTGTGGCTGCTTCTACATAAATGATAGTTTCTGGCTTTAAATAGAAATATTCAGAAAGTTTGGATATTGCTTCTTGGGTGAATTTTTGTTTTAACTCTTCATAATTTTGAGTTTCCCACCAGGTCGTAAAATCAACAAAGGAAGAAGCGATAATTGTGGCTTTTCCTAATGGTGCGCGGCCATCTCCTTCATGACTCACAGATACAAATAGGGAATTGTTTTCTCCAATGGGTTTATTTACATCATATAAAAATTGTAAATGCGGTGGACAATTAGGAGGAATTGCACTTTTATCTACACCTAAATAAATCACAAATGCACCGGAAGCTGGTGGGAGTTTTTCTACTCTTTGTTTATATCCAGATGGAGCATTTTCTCCTAATAATTGGACTAAGTTCTGAACGGTGACATTACCAATGATATGATCTGCTGATTCTGTCCAAGTTTCCCCGGTTTTCTGATTTTTAATATTTACGGATTTAGCTTGGTTATTTTCAACTTGGATTTTTTCAACGGTGTGGCGCATTAATAGTTTACCACCATCTCGTTCTAAGGATTCTACCAAGCGATCGCTCAATACTTGCATACTTCCTTGGAGATGAAATAACCCTTGGGGTAATTGGGATACACTCAAAGCCGTTGCTGCATAAAGTAAAGCGGTTTCTTCCGCACTAACTTGAGAATATAACTTGAGTTGTAAATCTAAAAATGTCCGCAGTCTTTGATCATTTCCTAAACCATATAATCGCAAAGCATCACCAACAGTAAATAAAGTGAAAGGTGCGGTAATAAATGTACTCGGACGCACTGCTTTGATTAATTGTCCTAAATCCCATAAATTCCGGGGTGGTAAAACAGGATCACGTCCTTGAAATTCCCAACTAGCATTAAATAAAGTGGTTAATAATTGCCAAAAAGGTTCACTTCCCGGAAACTGTTTTTGGCGTTCTGCTTGCCATTTTTGCGAATCACGCCAGACATTAATGGGTGTGGACTCTCCGGGAAGATATACAGCACAGGCTGGGTCGCAAGGTGTAGCTGCGGGTAATTCTATATTTAATTCTGAGAAAATGCGGTGATGAATTCCCCCAGGTTCTAAACCTGCAACTTGCGTCGCACCAACATCAAAGGTAAATCCCTGACGTTTGAATGTGGAAGCGCAACCACCGGGAACTATGGCTTGGTCGAGGATAAGGACGTTATAACCTCTATGGGCTAATAATGCCCCGGCTGTAAGTCCACCTATACCCGCACCGATGACGATAATGCGGGATTGATTTTTTGTGTGAGTAGGATTTGTCATAATTCTTAATATTACTAATTATTAGTTTACAATAAATCAATCTCTAAAGCTAAAAGTTAAGTATAAGCACTGTATACTCAGGTTGATTACTGATTATTTAGATCAATAATTACAAATACGTTACTTTTCACTTATACTAGATTGGACAGTGTTTATACTGTTAATCAATTCAGCCATAACCAGAAGTGTATGAGTAATAGTTTACAACTCACAGAAATAGCAATTTCTCTCGTAGCGAAAAATCTCAATCCCGCAGTTCTCAACCCAGATTTCCTCAAATATACAGGGATTATTCCTTCAGACTGGGAACTAGCAAATCAACCAGTTTACAATAATAATTTAGTTCAGTTGGTTTATAAAAACGGTGTGGGAATCATTGTTCAACCTAACCGACTGAATGTGTTAGAGATGATAGCAGGGAAACCACCAGCAGAAATTCAACTTGCCACAGTTGCACGACAATTGGTTGAAAAATTATCCCAAGTAGAGTATCAAGCAGTAGGAATTAACCCCAAAGCAGTTGTCGGTTTTACATCAGAAGCAGATGCTTATCAGTATATATGCGGTAAACTTCTAGCCCCAGGTTCTTGGCAGGAATTTGGAGGAAGTAAAGTCAATGCTGGATTAGAGTTAAGTTATCCCTTAAAACGGGGAGTTCTGAATTTAGCTATTAATCAAGTAAATGTCCAGTTTGGGGAACAGGTAACACCAGCTATTTTATTTTCTGGTAACTTGAATTATCCTCTCACCGGAAATACCGTTACGGAAAGAATACAAGACTTACAACAAATAATTGCTAATTGGCAAAATGATGTCAACATTTTCCAGCAATTGTTAGTCGAGAAATTCTTATCATCTTCCCCAGCACAACAAATCAGTGCTTCAGTATTTTCATAATGAATAAATAAGTAGTGTAGAGACATTTCTTATTTTTCTATTGTGTGGGTTGGGCATTTGTCCCAACCTAATTATTCTTGAATAAATTTAGGACTTACGCAAAACATCTCTCAAATCCTCATTTCTCCGTGACCTCTGTGCCTCTGTGGTTCGTTATTCCATGAGTCTTGCGTAAGTCCTAAAATTAATTATTAATTAGGCTTGATAAATGATAAGTTAGTTTCGGATAATCCAGGGAATAATACTTACTATATACAACAATTTATAGAGAAAATAAATGAGGTTTGAGACTAAGGAAAAAACTAATCAATAAGATTCTTAACTTCTTTCAAAAGTCTTGACAATGTTTACACCATCAAGAAAGTTGTAAGATAGAAGCAGTAACAAAGCTCTTCGCTCACCACAAGCAATGACATCAACTCTGCTAAATTTTCCGTGTCTTAACGCACCTACTCTGCACCATCTGCCAAATGGTTTAACCATTATCGCCGAACAAATGCCAATAGACGCGGTTAATCTCAATTTATGGGTCAAAACCGGTTCAGCAATGGAGTCAGATGCGATTAATGGCATGGCTCACTTTTTAGAACACATGATTTTTAAGGGTACACAGAAGTTAATTAGTGGTGAATTTGAGCGCCGGATTGAAGAGCGCGGTGCTGTCACTAATGCTGCCACCAGCCAAGATTATACCCACTATTATACCACAACTGCCCCTAAAGATTTTGCCGAATTAGCACCTTTACAAATAGATGTTGTTTGTAATCCTAGTATTCCTGATGATGCTTTTGAACGAGAACGTTTAGTAGTTTTGGAAGAAATTAGACGTTCTGAGGATAACCCCCGACGGCGAATTTCTCGTCATGTCATGGAAACCGCTTTTGATACCTTACCCTATCGTCGTCCCGTACTTGGACCAGAAGCAGTTGTTTCTCAAATTCAACCGCAACAAATGCGAGATTTTCATGCTCATTGGTATCAACCTCAGTCAATTACAGCAGTCGCTGTGGGTAATTTACCAGTAGAAGAATTAGTAGAAATTATCGCCGAAGAATTTAGTAAAAATTATCAACAAACAACCAACAAACTAACATCAATAGCAGCAATTACTGAACCTGCATTTACAGAAATAGTCCGCAGGGAAGTTGTTGATGAAACTCTTCAACAAGCCAGACTAGTAATGATGTGGCGAGTACCTGGATTGATGGAATTAGATGAAACTTATGCACTTGATGTTTTAGCAGGAATTTTAGGACATGGGAGAACATCTAGATTAGTGCGAGATTTACGGGAAGAACGGGGATTAGTATCTTCAATTTCTGTGAGTAATATGAGTAATTTATTGCAAGGTGTGTTTTCGATTTCTGCTAAATGTGATGTCGAAAATTTAGCGGTTGTGGAAGCAGGTATTATTCAACATCTTCGCACATTACAAACAGAATTTGTGAAAGAATCAGAAATTGCCCGTGTTCAACAACGTGTAGCCAATCGGTTTATATTTGGGAATGAAACACCAAGTGATCGCGCTGGGTTGTATGGTTATTATCAGTCATTAATTGGTGATTTAGAACCAGCTTTTAATTATCCCCAATATATTCAAGCACAGGCAGCAACTGATTTAATCCAAGCTGCAAAAGATTATCTTTCCCCAGATGCTTATGGTGTTGTTGTCATCAAACCTATTTAATGATTTGTCATTTGTCATTAGTCATTGGTAATCTGTTCTTAACAACTGACAACTGTACGG
>NZ_VIKZ01000068.1:15286-20062 GCF_009711985.1 Dolichospermum sp. UHCC 0260
ACAACAGACTAACTACGTTGTAACTGAATTATGTTTGATGCACTATCTGACCGTTTAGAATCCGCCTGGAAAAAACTGCGAGGACAGGATAAAATCTCCCAATCCAATATACAAGACGCTTTGCGGGAAGTGCGTCGGGCTTTATTGGAAGCAGATGTTAACCTCCAGGTAGTCAAAGATTTTATTAGCGAAGTCGAAACCAAAGCCCAGGGGGCTGAAGTTATCGCTGGTGTACGTCCTGACCAACAATTCATCAAAATTGTTTATGATGAATTAGTGCAGGTGATGGGGGAAGAAAATGTTCCCCTCGCAGAAGTTGCGGGGAAAACCACCGTTGTGTTAATGGCTGGTTTGCAAGGAACCGGTAAAACCACAGCCACCGCTAAATTAGCTTTGCATTTACGCAAACAAGACCGTAGTTGCTTATTAGTGGCTACAGACATCTATCGTCCCGCAGCTATTGACCAATTAATTACCCTTGGTAAGCAAATTGATGTCCCCGTATTTGAACTGGGAATTGCAGCAGACCCCGTAGAAATTGCCCGTCAAGGTGTGGAACGCGCCAGAGCCGAAGGCATAAATACAGTAATTATTGATACTGCCGGACGCTTGCAAATAGATGAAGATATGATGGCGGAATTAGCCCGCATCAAAGAAGTAGTCCAGCCCGATGAAACCCTGTTAGTTGTGGATGCAATGACCGGGCAAGAGGCAGCAAATCTGACTCGCACCTTCCATAACCAAATCGGCATTACTGGGGCAATACTGACCAAAATGGATGGGGATAGCCGAGGTGGTGCGGCGTTGTCAGTGCGGCAAATTTCCGGTGCGCCGATTAAATTTGTGGGTGTGGGGGAAAAAGTCGAGGCTCTACAACCGTTTTATCCTGACCGCATGGCTTCGCGGATTTTGGGCATGGGGGATGTTCTTACTTTAGTAGAAAAAGCCCAAGAAGAGATAGATTTGGCAGATGCAGAGCAAATGCAGGAGAAAATCCTGTCAGCAAAATTTGATTTTACTGACTTTCTCAAGCAAATGCGGTTGTTGAAAAACATGGGTTCTTTGGGCGGAATTATGAAGATGATTCCGGGCATGAACAAGCTTTCTGAGGATCAGTTAAAGCAGGGAGAAACCCAGCTAAAACGCTGTGAAGCTATGATCAATTCCATGACGGGCAAAGAACGCCGTGATCCAGATTTATTATCAAGTTCTCCCAGTCGTCGCCGCCGCATAGCTTCTGGTTCTGGGTATAGAGAAGCGGATGTAAGCAAACTGGTAGCGGACTTCCAAAAAATGCGATCGCTCATGCAGCAAATGGGACAGGGTGGCATTCCCGGTATGGGAGGAATGTTTGGCGGTGGAAATCCTTTAGCAGCAGGTGGTAATCGTCCTTCACCCGGCTGGCGTGGCTACCCCGGTGGCGCACCACCAGCGAAGAAAAAGAAGGAGAAAAAGAAAAAAGGTTTTGGGACTCTTTAGTTTAAAAAACTAGATCCCCGACTTCTTAAAGAAGTCGGGGATCTGAAAATTAACACCAAATACGACCACGACGAAAAGGTTTATCAGGTTCAGTTTGTTGGGCTTTTTGTTTAGCCATTTCTTGTGACCAAAAACCATAATCTTCCAAACCAGTAGATAATAATTTACGTTCAATTTCTGCTGGTGGGTTAGGTTCTAGTTCGCTAGAATTTGCGGGGGTTTTCTTTTGTTTACTCATAATATTGATAACTCCTAAATTACACAACTGCAAGAAGATTTAATTTGCTGATAACTACGATTTTGAAATGCAGCGGGGTCATTATAATTAGCACCATGTAATAAATCCATACGAATGCTAACTAAGTCCTCGACTCTACCATGAATGACATCAACAGACCGATGAGGATAAATAATATCTGGTCTTTTTACCGGAGGGGAAAGTTTGGGTAATCTCATAATCAATTTTAGATTGTAGGTTGGGTTGACGTATGTTACCCAACATTAAAAAACTCAACATGATTTCTCGTTTCTCGTTCCCATACTCCGTATGGGAATGAATTCTAGAAGGCTCTGCCTTCTATTAAGGGAACACCAAAAAATAAATTACCTAATTTTGTGGGATGGGCATCCTGCCCGTCCTTGATGATTAGCGGGCAAGATGCCCGCACCACAAGAAATTTTTGGGTATTTTTTTAATTGGAAGTCCCTAAAGCAGAGTCAGAGCCTCTGTAGTCGCATTCCCAGTCAGAGACTGGGAACGAGATAACGAGATAAAAGACTTTGTTGGGTTGCGCTGTTGCTTAACCCAACCTACCACTATTAATAAGGAGTAGACCAAGAACGGACTTCGCCCAAAGTAACAGGAATAATATCACTCACATCAATTGTAAACCGGAATAGCTTCTTGGCCCGACGACTATTTTCAGGGTCAAAGAACTTCAATTTTACATCCCAACAATCGCTATCTAAACGACAGAAAGGACTTTTCTCTACAGTAATACTATCCAACTCCATACCTGTAGCCACAGCTTCCGCAAAGGTGGAAGCCGCTTGAAAGGCATTCGTAGAGGCAAAATTCAACGCCCTATCTTGGGAAGTTGTCCCTAAATTCCGTAAATCATAATAAATACGGCTGAGGAAACTACCCAAGGTCCGACGAATAGACTCTTCTTGGGCTTCTGAAGCTTGTGCTTGCACTGTCTGAATAGCAGCTTGAACTAAAGTATTCACCTTCCAACCATAAAGTCCGCGAGTGTTGGGAACTTCAATTACTGGCACAACTTGACCAGAAAATAGTTTCACACTGCGTCCTGATAAAATACCGGGAATACTGACTCTCTCTACATAATTCTCGCTGTCTTCTGCTTGAATTTGTCCTGATAATAATTGTTGTAAAATAGCATAGACATCTCTGGCAAAAGCACCACCTGGTTCAATTGCATAGACAGGAGTTAATTCTAAATTCAATGTCCAAATTAAAGACTTAGCCTCAGAAAGATTATCTCCTAAATAATCTACCATCTGCCGCGCATCATAAGGGTTAGCGGGAATCGCTGTTCCGTCTATTTGTACTCCCGGCATTAATTGTTTAAAAGAGTCTCTTCTGGCTTCTGAACCAAAATCGTAACCCAGTGTACCTAAAGCATACACTAAGTTAACTTGAGCGAGGTCGCTGGGCGCTTGACTAGCAGTAATGTAATTAGATGTACGATTTGACATGGTAGTAAATTGAGAATTGGATGAATTTGTTAAAGGTGCGGAAGTTGTCACAGCAGGAACTACTGGGAAAAATTCAGGGGGTATAAATTCTTCCGGGCTGGGTTCTGGTTCAGCACTATTTGTAATCTCTGCACAACCGCAACCAGCAGCTTCAATACTGTCAACGGTTTCTACTGTATCTAATTCTTCGGACATTGTTCCTCCTGTAAAATATTGCAATGCACCAGAAATATTTAATTTACCTAATAAACAGCGACTAATATCGTCTGTATCCTTATCTGTGCAAGGTATAGCAGTTTCTAATAAAACCGCTCTCACCTTAGCGGGGTCGGGTGTTTCACCACGCTGAACTTGCAGACTTAGGAGTAAAGCAGCGACACCGGAAACAATGGGAGTAGCAAAGCTAGTACCACTGAGTTTTTGTGTCCCTCCCCCCGGTTTTGCCCCTAAAATGTGTTCTCCCGGTGCAAGAATGCCTTGGTTTTGATATTTTTCCCCCCAGTTACTAAAGTCTATGGGTTTACCTTGGTCATTCATTGCCCCTACTGCTAATACGGTGGGTAAAGATGCGGGAACGTGCAAACATTCGCAACCATCGTTACCAGCAGCAGCCACAATTAAAACATTGTGATCTTTGCATAGTTGCACAGCCCTATCTAACCAGCCTTCTGCTTCACCATTATCAGTGAGTTGTCCAGCACTGACATTGATAATATGCGCTCCAGCATTGACGGCTTGTTCTATGGCGCGAGCTAGGTCTAGTTGAGAAAGTTTCTTATTATTATCACCAAAAATAGGGACGATTAACCCTCGACATTGGGGAGCAATTCCCCGTAATTCTGAGGAATTATGTTGACCAAATATGATGCTTGCTACATGAGTTCCATGTCCAGACATAGATCCATTAGCTGTCGCTTCTCCCTGAATAAGTGTTGGCAATCTTGTTAAATTTGCTGCATTTAAGCAATCATGAGATTGATCAACCAATCCGTCGAGTATAGCTACACATATTTGTGAATCACCCTGTGTCAAGTTCCATAATTCCTGGATTTCCGTTTTAATTGAGGATTTTGGCATTTAATTTGTTAATTATCTGCTTAAACATCTATTTTGCGCCATAAATATATATTTTATGACATTTTTATTACGATTGTGCTTCTAGAACACAAAAGTAATTGTTATATTATTCGGCTGAAATGTCAACTCAATTTACATATTTTAACGGATATAATTTTTTCTTATGTCAAAAAAAAAACGGTTTTGGTAAGTGGTTATTTTCTCCTTTGCTGTGGATGAAAATCAGTATTTACAAATACTTGACGGGAGGAGATAGTGATTTCCGCTTCACGGAAATATCAAGCAAACAGGAGTGTTAACAACCTGATTTACTATAAGTAATTTTTATTAATAAGGTCTTGCGTTGAATCATAATTGGCTGTACTATCAGAATCAGGGTAGCTTCACTTAGCCTACTGATTAGTAATTGCACTTTTTATCATCTCATGGTAAGTAGTTGCATTGATTATTCTGAAAAATTCACATTAGTTAATACTAAAACTCTACCTCTCCCTAACCCTC
>NZ_VIKZ01000069.1:0-19614 GCF_009711985.1 Dolichospermum sp. UHCC 0260
TGCTTTGCTCCCCAAGCATGAAAGACTCGTAACTTCGAGTTAGTTTTGGGGTCATACTGCATTTCACCACAACTAAAACGCTTTATCCATTGGTCGAGTAAACCAGTTATTAAATCATATAAGGAACGGGTAAAAAATACTAAAGCAATATCCCAATCTGGATGTTTCAGGTGCATATGTGCGGCTTTTTGACATAGTAAAACAGTTTTTCCTGAGCCGGCAATACCGCGAATGCGCTGAGGACCGGGGGGAATTTCTTTACCAATATGTTCTTGTTGTAAATCAATCTCATAGAGTTTTTCTCGTAAACTATCAATGACATTAGAACGGGTTTTCCCAGTGGTATTGACTTGATTTCGGGGAGGTTTCCGCAATACAGGTGTACCGCCTATCACTGATAATAATAATTCCCAATTTTTAGCTTCTAAATCTGCTCCAGGAATGACAATATTAGCTTGTTGAATTTGTTCAATTAAAGCAACTTTTCCTAATTGGTCTTGAAATATAATTGGCGGAATATCTGGTAATTGGTCAAAGCCTTTTTGCTGCCATTGTTCTGTGGTAATTTGCGGTAATGCAACTATGGCTCTACCATTAACTTTTCGCCAAAGTGCTGTTTCTCTATCACTATATGATATTAATGCTCGCAGTTGATGTTCTGCTTGTTGGTAGGGATTTATTTCTGTGGTATCAGTATTTTGCAATTGCCATTGTTGACCATTAATAGCGGCAATTTGGTCAATATTTATAGATTTGACTTCAATTACAACTACACCAAATTCTCTATCAACTATTAAGATATCCGGCTCTTTTCTAATTTCTCCAGCTTTGGAAAAAATGGGATAACGCCAATATCCAATGCAGTTTCTATCAGCAAAGGTACTACGGAAAGCGTCCCAAACCTTCTGTTCTCCGTCTTGATTTTTGATTGCTTCGGTGGTGATAAACTTGCTACCCTGTTCTTCTATGCCAACAGCCATTTTCTTTACCCGTCTAAAATGGTTACGTATTTTAAGTTACCATTACTAATGGGCTTTAAACCAGTGAGAATATACTGATATGTAATTGTATAATCAGTATGCTATGTATGTGTATATAGTTATATGTGGTTAGTTAAGTAGTTAATTTTTAACGAACCACAGAGGCACAGAGGGCGCAGAGGTAAATAAAGAAGAGATGTGAATACTGATCTTAAGTATTGTTGAGTCGGGTTAAGTTTGTTTGTTTTTTGAAGTATAAAAGTCAACAATTACATTTTGCAAGCTCCTACTCTCTGCGACTCTGCGCCTCTGCGTGAAAAAAAAATTCATCCTTTCATTCAGCAACACCCACTTGTAATAAATCTAATCCTTGGGCAAAAATCTCATCAATTGGTAACATTTGCCCGGCTTCAGTCATGAATTTATGGTCTTTTGTAGCGCGAATAATTGCCCCATTTTCTAACAAATATTCATAAACTTCTTGCTGTCCCCGATTATGCCATTGGGCAATTGATTGGGTGTAAAGCATTCCATTACTATCAATAGTATAAACTTTACATTCAATCTGTTTTTCAACAATTTCCCCAATCTCTAAAAAACCATATTCAACGGTTAAAATTTCTGTGTCATAACTTAAACAGTATTCGGCAAACTTCAACATATCCCCAAATAAATGTTCAGAAACTTGGGGTATTACACCATTTTTTGCCGAACCATCAATAAAATTTTGCTTTTGTTTCTCCATTTCTGATACTTTCTTTTTACCCATAGCCCGACGGAGTAAATCAGCTTGTCCTAAGCTATAACCAGCCATATCTTGAGCAATTTTCATAATTTGCTCTTGATAAACCATGATTCCGTAGGTTTCATTTAAGATTGGTTCTAAAATTTGAGTATCATATTCAATTTCTTCTCGTCCATGTTTACGATTAATAAATTTAGGAATTAATCCTGCATCTAATGGTCCTGGGCGATAAAGTGCTAGAATGGAAGAAATATCTTCAATGTTTGAAGGTTTTAAATCTCGGACTATCTGTTTCATTCCTGAAGATTCTAATTGAAATATCCCTTCTAAATCACCTGCTTCTAATAGTGAATAAGCTTTAGCAACGTCTTTTGGTAAGTTAGTATGATCACCTTTAGCTAATATTTTTTGTGCTTTTCTTTCCTGTCCGGTAATTTCATCAGGATCAATTCGATATCCTTTACTTTGTTCAATTAAATCAATGGTTTTTTGAATTAGGGTTAAGTTCCGCAAACCCAAAAAGTCCATTTTTAATAATCCCAATGATTCCAAATCTTCCATGAAATATTGAGTAATTACAGAACCATCATTATTTCGTTGTAGAGGAACGAGTTCATCTAATGGTTCTGCGGAAATAACGACACCGGCAGCATGAACCCCGAAGGTTTTGTTAGTTCCTTCAATTCGCATGGCCATGTCAATCCAGCGCCGTACAGTGGGATCATTATCATATTTGGCTTTAAATTCTGGTTCGGGAGTTTCATCGGAAATCATCACTTTCAGTTTTGTGGGTTTACCCCGAACTACAGGAATCATTTTCGCCATTTTGTCAGAATCCCCATAGGGAATGTCTAACACTCTAGCGACATCTTTTAACACTGCTTTTGATGTCAGACGGTTAAAAGTGATGATTTGGGCAACTCTATCAACACCATATTTATTAGTTACATAATCAATGACTTGATCTCGTTTATCAATGCAGAAATCTGTATCAATATCCGGCATTGATTTGCGTTCAGGATTGAGAAATCTTTCAAATAATAAGCCATGATGTACGGGGTCAATATTCGTAATTTTCATGGCATAAGCTACTAAAGAACCTGCCGCAGAACCCCGTCCTGGACCGACGGGAATATTATTATCTCGCGCAAATTTGATGTAGTCCCACACTACTAAAAAGTAGGTGGAAAATCCCATTTGTTGAATCATTTTTAATTCATATTCCAATCTTTCTTTATAGACTGGATCTACTTCGTTGCGAGATTTGCGTTTTAATCTTTCTAAAAGTCCGTCCCAAGCAACTTCTTCTGCATAGGTATCTGCTGTATGTCCTGAAGGTATTTGGGGTGTGGGAATTTGGGGATCACCCATGATGTGATAAGGTTCAACTTTATCAGCAATTTCTTCTGTGGTGGCGATCGCTTCAGCAATGACATCATCGGGTAAATGGTCACGGAATAACTGGTGCATTTCCTCTGATGATTTGAGGTATTCTGTGCCGCTATATCGCATTCTTTTATCTTCGCTGATGAGTTTGCCGGTTTGAATACATAGCAAGGCATCATGGGATTCTACATCAAAACAAGAAATAAAATGGGAGTCATTTGTAGCAATAAATTTAATCCCTAATTCTCTGGCAATTTTGACAATTTCTACATTCACAATCCGGTCTTCTTGAGAACCATGATCTTGAATTTCTAAATAAAAATCTTCCCCAAATACTTCTTTATACCATTTAGCAACTTTTCTGGCTGCATCTGGCCGATTACTCAAAATTGCTTGAGGAATTTCTCCCCCTAAACAAGCGCTAGTAACTATTAAACCTTTACGATATTGTTTGAGTAAATCTTTGTTAATACAAGGACGGGAAAAAATGCCTTTACCTTGTACTCCTTGAAGATGGGAAATTGTGGTGATTTTAACTAAGTTTTTATAGCCTTGAGTGTTTTTGGCTAATACGACTTGATGATATTTGGGACGGCGTTCTTGTTTGTCAATATCACCGTTTAGGATATACATTTCGTTGCCAATTATTGGCTTTATAGTCTTACTGCGGCAGATTTTAATGAGTTCAACTGCCCCATACATGACACCATGATCTGTGAGGGCGATCGCTTTCATTCCTAATGCGATCGCTCGATCTACCAATTCTGGTAGTTGACTAGCACCATCAAGCAAGCTGTAATCACTGTGAATATGTAAAGGAACAAATGACATATTAGTATTTGGTAAAATAAGGGGATTTTAAATTAACAGTTTTTAGTTAATATCTTATGCTGGGAAGGGAGTAATTAACCAAGTATGATATATCTGAAGTCAAGTAAGCGATCGCTTTTTTAACTATTCTTCTAGTTTCAAATTGGTCTTTTCATAATACAGGTAACTTCACCATAACCAGGATTACCAGTTAAACCTTGTAAATTATTATGCTCTATATCTTCGTCTTGACCTAGCTTACTTGTCCATTTACCATCAGGTAATTGTCTAGCAACGTGGGTTGGTGTTTTATTGGAATTAACGTATATTGCTATTTTTTGAAATCCTGGTTCTAAAGTATCATCTTCACAGACTTCATAACCAAGAGTTTGAAATGCTTGCTCAAAAGCGTTAATGGTCTCCTCTCTAGGAACATCTGGAGGCCAGTATTCTTCATTTTGAGCATCTGGCCACCACCAATTTTGATCGTCTTCTGCTGCCCAAGCAACACAATTGTAATCTGTTGTATCTGGGCTTGTAAGCTTGTATCCGTGGATGACTAGGTTAGGAAAATCTCGTTCAATAAATGTTTTTACATAGTTAACCCAGGCGTTATTACTTACCAATTGTAGCCCCTTTGCTTTCCCCATTCGAGCCATGCTTTAGTCATTTTTTCTGTATTTCCTCTGTACTCTGGAGGTACAGGATCTTCTCTGGAAATAGATTTTAATGCCCAAAACCAGCGTCCAGATTTCTTTTCAAGCTCTCTTAGCAGTAGAGGTATGACGACTTCACCCATGCCTATAATTTGTTGATAGGCAGGGTGCATACACATTTGGTTAGTTGATGATATACCACGATTTTCTTCCCGCCATTGATTGGCAAGTGTGATGAAAGTTGCTTCTATTTCTGCCTGTCTGGAGGCGGTTTGTAGTTTTTCCATATTGCTGCTACTGTACATGATTTAATTTTAGGATATATGGGGTTACTATAGATTACTAAACCTATCGCTTTATGGTAATTCCGATTTTCTATTTACTCGTACTGCATAAACAATAGCAGCTTTGACATCTTTTGTGCCAAGATGTATAGTATAAAATTTTCACACCGATAACTGTTAGCTTGTACAGTTTTTAGCTAAAACATTATATACCACAAACAAGATCCCCGACTTCTCTAAGAAGTCGGGGATCTGAAACTCTCTGAAACTCTCGAAAACTATACTTCAACAATTCTAGGTTCTGAATTTTTGTGACAACACTTGTTGACAAAATAACTAGCTAAATCCAATAATTCCAAATTATCAATATCAAGATCAATATCACTTACTAACACATCTTTCACAGCCGATATTTTGTCATTTTCTCTAGAAATTCTCAAACATTCTTCTAAATCTACGGCTAAATCAAACAATGATGTATCTCCCACATAATTTCTGATTTTTATAGCCACATCATCATCACTAACTAAAAAGTCTTTAATAGAATCAAATAAAGGATTAGATATTTCATCATCTCCCCAGGTTTCTAGCCAATCACCTTCCACATCTTCGACATAAATATGAACAAAATTTAGTCCATAATTTAACCAATCTTGCTGCATATTCCGGGCTGCTGCTAACGCTTCTGTCAGGTTTTCGAGTTGAGCGCTATTATTAGTCTGTTGTTGGTTAACCATAAATGGTGTTTTCAGCGGATTAATGATGTTAGCTAGGACACAGATTTCGATTTCAATATTCGGGAATCAGGAAAAATTCATATACTTCCCTTCCGCAAGATGATCACTGTTATACAGTGCAACATTGACTAACTGATGAATAAAATCATTGTCTTGGGGATTGTAACTGAGAAATAATCCTCTTTCTATTTCCCACAATTGCAGTGAATTTTGCCACTTTTGATACTTAGTGTTATGAAATTCTTCACTGACACTGGTAACTTGAATACAGAGTGGTTTATTTTGGTGATTGCTAACTATCAGGTCTGTTGCCATAGAAAGGTCAGCTATATAACGCCGCCAAAAATCCCCTTCTCGATGAACAACATCCTGAGCTATATATTTAATGATATCACTATCAGCCTGATTAAATTCCCCCGCCATCATTTTTTTCTTCCAAATATAAAATTTGGTGTCTGTGGCGTTTATCCATTTAGGAAATAGACAACTGTACCAATATCTTTCATTGGCGGTCATTTGCTCAAACTGGAGTTTTTGGTCTTCCTCTGAAGGTAAAGATTTAATTGCTAACCAAACCTTAGAGTCCGTAATTACTTCTAATAAAAAAGCGACAACGATGGGTTTGGATATCAGTGAACCAAGCTTGATATGTTTAATCCAACGGTTGATATCTCTTAATTTTATCGTGAGACTTGGATCTATTTCAGCGGCTTGCTCGATTAGTAAATTTAGTTTATCCTTAATTTCTCTGGCTTGCAAACTATACCCTATTGTAAAACACTAACACAGCATCTAAAGAGTGATATCCTACTAAATCGGTAAATAAGGTTGTTAAAAACATGATCATTATTTTATCTTAGGGTGTACTGAATAATTCAGCATTAACTAATTGTCGGACTAGAGTAGGACTAGTTGAGCAGATCAGTAAATAATCTTTACACTCAGCACAACTTCGTTAAAAATAGTTTTCAGTCACAATATCATTATCATTTGCATCCATCATTATGTCTCAACCAACCATAGAATCCATTTTACAGGAAAAGCGGCTATTTCCGCCTAGCAGTGAATTTTCAGAAAATGCCCAGATCAAAAGTTTAGCAGATTATCAGCGACTTTACGACAAAGCCAAAGCAGATCCTCAACAATTTTGGGCAGAATTGGCGGAAACTGAGTTACACTGGTTTCAAAAATGGGACACTGTCCTAGATTGGCAACCACCTTTTGCTAAGTGGTTTGTCAACGGTAAGATTAATATTTCTTACAATTGTCTTGACAGACATCTCACTACTTGGCGGAAAAATAAAGCTGCATTGATTTGGGAAGGAGAACCGGGAGATTCACGGACGCTGACTTATGCCCAATTGCATCGGGAAGTATGCCAGTTTGCAAATGTATTAAAGCAGCTAGGAGCAAAAAAAGGCGATCGCATTGGGATTTATATGCCGATGATTCCCGAAGCTGCCATTGCCATGTTAGCCTGTGCGAGAATTGGCGCACCTCACAGCGTTGTTTTCGGTGGTTTTAGTGCTGAAGCTTTGCGCGATCGCTTGAATGATGCCGAAGCTAAGTTAGTGATCACAGCCGATGGTGGTTGGCGCAAAGATGCAATTGTCCCCCTCAAAGAACAGGTAGACAAGGCTTTAGAAAACAATGCAGTCCCCAGCATTACAGATGTGCTAGTTGTCAAGCGCACAAATCAAACAATACAAATGGAAGCAGGACGTGACCATTGGTGGCACGATTTACAAAAAGGCGTTTCTGCTGATTGTCCCGCTGAACCTATGGACAGCGAAGATATGCTGTTTGTTCTCTACACTTCCGGTAGTACAGGCAAACCGAAAGGAGTAGTCCATACCACAGGCGGTTATAACTTATACAGCCATATCACTACCAAATGGATTTTTGATCTTCAAGATACTGATGTATATTGGTGTACTGCCGATGTCGGTTGGATTACGGGACATAGCTATATAGTTTATGGACCCCTTTCCAACGGGGCAACCACTCTCATGTATGAAGGTGCGCCCCGTGCTTCTAATCCTGGTTGCTTCTGGGATGTCATTGAGAAATACGGTGTTAATATTTTTTATACTGCACCAACGGCAATTCGCGCCTTTATCAAAATGGGTGAACACCATCCTAACAAACGTAATCTTTCTTCTCTGCGATTACTGGGAAGCGTGGGTGAACCCATTAACCCCGAAGCTTGGATGTGGTATCACAAAATCATTGGTGGTGAACGCTGTCCAATTGTGGATACTTGGTGGCAAACGGAGACAGGTGGGATTATGATTACACCTCTACCTGGGGCAATTGCCACTAAACCAGGTTCAGCCACTCTCCCATTCCCCGGTATTATTGCGGATGTGGTGGATTTAGACGGGAATTCTGTCCCTGATAACGAAGGTGGTTATTTAGCAATTCGTCATCCTTGGCCGGGAATGATGCGGACTGTGTACGGTGATCCTGATCGTTTCCGGCGGACTTACTGGGAACATATTCCGCCCACAAATGGTAATTATACGTATTTCGCCGGTGATGGGGCGAGAAAGGATGAGGACGGCTATTTCTGGGTCATGGGGCGCGTGGATGATGTTCTGAATGTCTCTGGACACCGCTTGGGGACGATGGAAGTAGAATCTGCCCTAGTGTCTCATCCGGCGGTGGCTGAGGCTGCGGTGGTGGGTAAACCGGATGATTTGAAGGGTGAGGAAGTTGTGGCTTTTGTGACTTTGGAAGGGACTTATCAAGCCAGTGAGGAGTTGAGTAAGGAACTGAAAAAGCACGTTGTCAATGAGATTGGAGCGATCGCTCGTCCTGGTGAAATCAGGTTTACTGATGCTTTGCCTAAAACCCGTTCTGGTAAGATTATGCGGCGTTTGCTGCGGAATTTGGCATCAGGACAGGAAATATCGGGGGATACTTCGACTTTGGAAGATCGTAGTGTGTTGGATAAGTTGCGGGAAGGGAATTAATTTAGGTTAGTTTTTCATAACTGTGTAAAGTCTGTATGGGGTGGGCAAAATTGCCTACCCTATATTGTGTGAAGAAAACTATAACTTGAATTATGATAGGGGTATATATAAGAAAATGAGAGATGCACTAGGACAAAGAGGTGAGAGGATATTTGAAGTTTTAATCACTAAATTTCACCTTGATACTAGTCCAATTTTTAAGCCGCAGTTTTTAGGAGATAAATGGCAGTATGTTGATTTTATTGTGGAGTTAGTAGGTGCAGGTTCATATATTCCCTATTTCTTTGTACAAGTCAAAACTACTAGGCAAGGTTATACTAAAAAAGAGAATCGCCTTAAGGTGAAAGTAAAAGAAGAATCTGTAATTGGTATAGCATCTTATCCAGCACCAACTTATATAGTTGGGATTGATGACATTCAAGAAGTTGGTTATTTAGTTTCTGCTAATGGAGAAAATTCAAAATCTCTCTCAAGTCTATCTACTAACTTTCCTATTAATAAACAGAATAGAGAAATTCTTTGGCACGAAGTAAATAATTTTTGGAGTCAATACAGCCGGAAAAATTTAGTTTCGCAATTTTCTGATCAACAGTGGAGATAAAACAATGCAAACAGAACAACCTTGGTACATTGGTTTACGTTCAGAAGCTTTGGCAGTTGTGTACTTAACTCGTCGTGATGATTTAATTGTTTCTCAACAAAAACAAGGACAAGGAGGTTTAGATTTTTCAGTTACAATCACTAAAGATGGTAATTACACTGGGAGAATTTTTGGGGTAGAAGTGAAAGCAACAGTTTCTAGTTCTGAAGTAATTCAGCATGATGATATTTTTCAGCTAAAAAATAACAAATATAAGAATTTGAAATTTTTCAGAGATTTACCATTTCCAGTGTGCTTGTTTTTCTTTACGCTAGATAATGATAAAGGATATTATAAATGGATTTTAGAACCTATTATTAATGAGGGAAATAACGTGGTATTGAAATTTAATCAAAATGAAGAATTAAAAACCCTGAATGATCAAGAAATAGATAATATTATTGCAATGGTTAATAGCTGGTATGACCATAAAAGCAATTTAGTACAAGTATAAGATTCATGGTTGTTTAGAAAATGATCGCTCGTCCTGATCAAATCAGGTTTACTGATATTGTCTGAATCAGGATGTCGAGGATTTTGATTTTATTTGTGGTGTACTAATATTTTAATTTGTCTGAATCAGGATGTCCAGGATTTGAGGATTTACAGGATGTTGTTTGAAATTATCGTGTTTTGAATTTTGATTGTCCATCTTTATCTGCGTTTATCTGCGTTCAATTATTCTTGATATTACTGTTAGATTACTAATTTTTTTAAACGAACCACAGAGACACAGAGGACACAGAGAAAAAATTTCAGTTATCTTTGTGTGGGAAGGGAGTATTTTTCTCGTTCATCTAATTAATTATGTCAGAATTGGGGGAGCTTTCACCAGAAAATAAAATCCTGTAAATCCTTTAATCCTGGATATCCTGATTCTGACTTAATAATTTTCTGAAAGCTTTAAATGTTACAGTTTACAAGTCTTAAGAGAAGAGCCTCCATACCGTTATCCTCACCTACCACCAACCCACACTCACTGGGCAGGTGTCCCTTTTTCGTAAATGTGCTAAAAATAACTTTATCATACGTTATCCATTCCTCACTCATTCTCCATCCCACTTTATCGCCAAATTTTTCCCAGGTTTCTTTATAATACCTGCCGTCAGCTATGCCACCGACGCTCAAGTAAATTTGCTTTTGGACACTAAAGCCAAATTGACCATTGCTATGTTTTATCCATAGTTTGTCAATTGTGCGGAGATCAGTACAAGGAAATTTTAATAGTTCTTCGGTTCTAATCCAGTCGCCTTCCTCACGGGCTACAGCCTTTAACATTACCAGATAGGTTTCATAGTCGGCATCTTTCCAGTTACCTGCTTTGAGTAAGTCACGCAATCTGGTATAGTCTACGCCTTTTTCTGAGCCAAGGTTATCTATATCAATGGGTGGCTGAATAGTTTCTACAGCCTGAGTTGCTGAAGTGTTTGACGTATAACCAAGATGTGAGTTGAGAAGTTGTAAAGGTTTAATAGTTTGAGACTGAATACAAGTCTCGATACGAGGGAAGAGATTTATAACAAGTCCCGGATCATTGTATTCGATTAATACAGGAAGATGTCCTTTAGGTGCTGAAATATCAAAACTATGTTGATCATCAGATTCATCAAAAAAGTAGTCTTGATCTACATCTCGCCATCCAACGATATCACCGAAGTTTTTCCAGAGTATTTGATCAAAAATACTATCAAGCTTGCCACCAATGCTTAAATAAATTTCCTTTTGAATACTGAATCCAAATTTGCTATTACTGTGGTTTAACCACAGTTTATCAATTGTTTTAAGGTCTGTGCAGGGAAAATTTCTTAAATCTTCTTTGGTCAATTTGTCGCCCTTATTCTTATTCTTACCTACTACATCAACCATCAATTGATAAGTTAGTGTATTAGCATCTTCCCATTTACCTTCGGACAGTAGTTTACTAAGATAGGTGTAGTCTATGCCTTTTTCTGAGGAGAAGTCGCTCAAAAGCCATATTTTCTGTGGTAGTGAGGAAATTTGTGGCTGTTGACTCTGAACAACGGGTTGTGACGGTTGCGACTCTGGCCTTATTCCAGTAATACCCCACACCAATTTTTTCCATGGGTCTGTATGAACAGTGCTACCTGTCCGAAAATCAACCCATGTTCTACCTTCCAGGAATAATGGTAGTTTTGGTTTCTGTGGTGCATTGGGAAGCAATATAGGAATTACAGGACATTTTCTTCGATGAAATTCGCGCAAGAAGCTATTAATTTCTTCTTCTTGCCAAGGACCGATACCACTCTGTCCAATAAAAACTGCTGCTGACTTAATATTTGGTATTTGTTTTTCTAGTTCTGGTTGCCAAGGAAGACCAGGTTGTAGTTCCCAATCATCAAGCCAAGGTTTAATTTGTGTTAATTTTAATTGCTGGGCAATTTCTATTACGGCAGTCTTGTCTTGGCTATTGTGACAAAGGAAAACATCAAATTTAAACTGTCCCATTCTACTCCTCTACACCCGCAATAACAGCCAAAGCCTTCGCATACTCTTCCAACCCACTTCGCAAAGCAGCCAACTCACTTCGCAACGTTGCTTCCTCAGACCAACTCACCTCATGTTCTTTAGGACTCACCCCAACAGGTCGTCTTGCTTCCCACGCTTGTAACACAGGATGCCATTTAGCTAAAAATGGTCTTAACCCATTATTCAACACCGCAATAGCAATACCCCCAACTGAGTTTTTATAAGCACCCACATCAGGTCCAGCCGCTTTGAGAACTTCGCGGGTAGTTCCGAATAAACTATACAGAGAGTTTAATGCTTCCCGCACTAACCCTTGGTCAACTTCTAAGGACTGGACAGCAATGCGTGTCACCAGTTCCACATACAACGACCAAGCGGCTTTTCGTTCCGTTGTATCGGCTTCCCATTCCGCAGAACCAATACCGAAAGGAAGACTAATAGCGACTTTTTTTAATTTTGCGGGGTCGTGCTTGGGCATAAACGACTACTAGAAATAAATATTTAAATCATACTACCTAAAAAGTAGCATATTTTGGCAGCACCACTGAAACTACTCGATAATGGTCTTTTTTAATAATACAAAATCTTACTATATATGCGCGGGCAGATTCCCACTAATAACATAAGTATAGTAAAAATTTTGCGTCTTGTCAAGTCTTAAAATATTCAAATTCTTGATCATCAATAAATATATTCATGTTTAATTTCACTAGATTTCTCAGCTTCTAAATATTCTGAGAGAGAAATATAGTATTCACTTTTGCTAATAATTATTTTCCTATGTCTATAAATTGGTGCTGATAGCGTGACGTTAGCCATTATTTTCCTGAAAAATATAACTAATACTTTATAAATGCAACAGATTAATTGTCTTGAATAAGTTAAAAAATGTGTTCCTTGTCACAAAAATCAACCAATTGTGAGGGGATCATGATATGAATTGCTCACTATTCATAAAAACTTATATAAATTAAGATCGCGATATATATACATCACGAAAACGACTGATCAGAAATCCTGATTAAAAAACATTGCCAGAACTTGATTTAGTTGCTAATGTGTGTAGGTACGACAGCACTGGTGAATGCTCGGAGCAAATAGAGAGGTAAAATCAATGAGCTTTATCCATCCTGCCAACAGTCTTTTATGTTGATTAAACAATCCTGACAACGAGGAATTTCTGCTATCGAGAAGCAATAAAGGGGTATTGCAGATGAGCAGAAAAAGTATCTTCGTTCCTGTCGCTGAATTGAAATTTGATTTTTGTTTACCGTTCATCAATCGTCTTCCCTGTTGATTACCAAGAAGGCAAAAGGAAGATGAAAAATGAAGAATTTGGAGGTGAAAACCGATGAAGATTCAAGGAAAAGTTGCACTAATTACCGGGGCTTCCCGTGGCATTGGTAAAGCGATCGCATTAGAATTAGCCAAACAAGGCATGAAAAGGTTAATATTAGTAGCACGCGATCGCCAAAAGTTAGCCGAAGTAGCCGCCCAAATCGAAGCTTTGGGCGTAGAAACTACAATCATGGCTTTAGACTTAACTCACTCAATCAACGTCAACATAGCCGTAGCCCAACTTTGGCGCAGTTATGGACCGATTCATCTACTCGTAAATTGTGCCGGAGTCGCACATCAAAACTCATTTCTGCAATCAAAACTCCCCCAACTGCAAGAAGAACTCTCCGTCAATTTGATGGGAATGTACACCCTCACCAGCTTGATAGCCAAACGCATGGTTAGTCAGAAAAGGGGGATCATTGTCAATGTCTCCAGTTTAATGGGGAAAGTTGCCGCCCCGACAATGGCCACATATTCCGCCACTAAGTTTGCCATTGTCGGATTTACCCAGGCACTACGTCAAGAACTCGCCCAACACAATGTCCGCGTTATCGCCTTACTCCCTTCCCTGACGGAAACAGACATGGTGCGCGACTTGCAATCATTTCGGGGCGTGATTCCCATGACACCCGAACAAGTCGCCCAAGCCCTCGTTATCGGCATAGAAAACGATACCGCAGAAATCCTAGTCGGCTGGCAATCTCACTTAGCCGTATTATGCCAACGTCTCGCCCCTTGGTTACTAGAAATCATCCTGCAACTAGCAACACCGAAAAAACCATTACCTGATGCTGCGGGATAACATTCAATCTAGTTAAGTTTTGTTTCGCGCAAAGACGCAAAGGAGCAAAGGCGCAAAGTGTTTTTTGTGTCTTTGCGTCAAGTAAAGTTAAAAAATGGTAGGTTGGGTTAAGCGAAAGCGCAACCCAACTGAAAATTTGATAATGATAAGGAAGAAATGACACTATCGCTAACCCTGTAATGATAGTGCAGAATCATAATTGATCTTACTGTAGCGATCGCTTGATAATCAAAATAGTTGCTAGGAAATAAATATATTATTGTCTGAATCAGGATATCCAGGATTTTAGGATTTACAGGATTTTGATTTTATTTGTGGTGTACTAATATTTTAATTTGTCAGAATCAGGATGTCCAGGATTTGAGGATTTACAGGATGTTGTTTGAAAGTTTCATGTTTTGATTTTTGATTGTCCATTTTTATCTGTGTTTATCTGCGTTTATCTGTGTTCGATTATTCTTGATATTACTGTTAGATTACCATTATTTATTTAACCATTGATTTATTTGAATTAGCAAGATGATAGATAGTTTACTAATTCTAGGAACTCTTCGGTTCTTTCAATCATTAGTTTTGCATCTTCAGCAGTTAAACGTTCAGAGCGATCATAATCTCCCTTTAAACGGATCTGTTCTGCATCAATTAGATAACGGTGAAATTTAGGATCAATTTTACCAGTTCTGGCAAAAAGTTCGCCAAATTTACTAATTACAGCAGAGTGTTTGCTAAAACTGAGATTTTCACCTACTAGGAATGCTTCAGCTATATAAAACATGGCATAATAAGCACGAGAAGCAGCAAAATCAGGTAGATTTTCACCAGCTAAAATTTTAGCTGCACGCAGACTATCTTGAGATTTTTGCACTAGAAACTCTTGTTCTTTGTTCATAAAAATAAATACCTTCTTTTTTGATATTTTGGATTAGCATTGTTTGTTCTTTCTCAAAACGACTGAGGGAGTAAAACAGGTTAGAAATTACTACACTATATTTTAAACAAAGGGGACTAAGAAAAAAGCCAATTTTTTCAATTTCTTTGGTTGCTTGCACTAAATCCTTCAGTATAACTAATACATCAAAATCTGAATCAGGAGTAGCATCACCACGCGCTTGAGAACCAAAAAGAATCACTGCAATTAGTTGATCTTGGTATGTTTCAAGCAAGTTATTACACAATTCCTGCATAATTTCTTCTAGTTTTGGGTGTTTCATTGTTTAGTAATATTTTCTACTTGGAGATATAGCATTTTTTGTCAGAATCAGGATTTTAGGATTTACGGGATGTTGATTTTATTTGTGGTGTACTAATATTTTAATTTGTCTGAATCAGGATGTCCAGGATTTAAGGATTTACAGGATTTTGATTTTATTTGTGGTGTACTAATATTTTAATTTGTCAGAATCAGGATGTCCAGGATTTTAGGATTTACAGGATGTTGTTTGAAAGTATCATGTTTTGATTTTTGATTGTCTATCTTTATCTGTGTTTATCTGCGTTCATCTGCGTTCAATTATTCTTGATATTTACAAGTCTCGACACGAAAGAAGACAGCACCTCCCAATAACCATCCACCTACATCACTCAGTCGTATGCACACGGGTAGGTGTCCTTCTGGTGATCTCTTATCAAAAGTAATATAACTGTACCTCAACCATTGATTGAACATATTGGATATAGTTAATAGTGCGTCTATAACTAAATTCATCATTTAGTCTTTTATATAGATTAGCCGCCAAATTCAAATTTTCAAGTGCATTTTTGTTATTTCCTATTTCGCTATAGTAATTTCCCCGATAGTAGTATATTTCTGCAAGATATGTATAAATATTTAAGGCATAGTCAGGATCAAATTTTAATACAATATTAAAATCCTCAAATGCACCTGCTACATCTCCTATTTGAAAACGAAATTTTCCTCTAACATAGTATGCTTTATATAAGTTAGGATTAATATTTAACGCTTGATTCAAATAATTGATGATTAGTTCATCTCTATTTATAATATAATTGTAATAATTGCAATCTACATCTAGGTTATAGTAAGTAATTGCTAAATTCAAATAGACTACAGCTTCTTTAGGATGAATTTTTAGTGCTTTCTCATAATCATTAATAGCATAGTCTATATAACCAAATTTTTCGTAAATAATTCCTCTGTTATTATAAGAGTAAGCGTCTTTAGGATTAATGTATATTGCTTGACTATAATCATTTATAGCATTCTGGAAGTTTCCCAGGTGATGATGAATTTCTGCTCGTTTAAAATATATTTGAGCATTTTTAGGATTTATCTGCAATGCTTGACTATAATTAGTAATCGCACCTTGATAATCTTCTTTTACAATATACTCATCACCTAAGTTGATATATTTGTCAGCATCATAAAATGATAAATTCTCTAAATAGCCACGTAACCCACCAGGATAAAGTAATTCATCTATTCCAACTAAAGTTTTATCACCAGTTGATTTAATCATATTAGTTGGTAAAAAACCAACCATAATCAAACGATAGTCTTTTTCCATTTCACTAAATTCTTCTTGACATAAAATACAAACTAAAACAGAATTTTTTTCAATTTCTTCTTTATCAATTGTCCATTGAACTTGATCACAATTTCCATAACGGGTTTTAACCTGAACACCAATTGATGAATTAGCAGTTAAGGTAAAATCAACCTTTCCATCTCCACCACTGTATTTTTCATAATCAACCTCAGTGACAAAATCACCTAAACGGATTTTAACAACTTCCTCACCCAGCTTTCCCTTCATATTATTGAAGAAGATGTTCTTAACATCGTATTGTTGCTTAAATTTATTAGCCATATCCCAGCAAAAAACCCGTAATTGCTTTAACCTCTCTCCAGAGATAACCGTCAACTCACTATGCTGTCCTTCCTTCTCACAATGGAGTAAGTCACCAGATTTCAGTCTTTGAATAAAATCAGTCTGCTGTGCTTTGAGTATTGTTGTCCAGTCCATTTATTAAAACTCACCTTTATCTGACAAGGAGTATTTATTCTAGTATTCCCTATCAAGCAGCAAAAAGCACTAATCTAGATCACATTGCAGTTTTTTGAGTCTAACCGAGAAGTATAGAATCCTCAAACCCTAAAAACGCAACTTAAACAAACATCCTGTAAATCCTTAAATCCTGGACATCCTGATTCTGACAATACCTCAGACAGATGAACAGGTATAGACTCAGCATCTAGAGTATCAAAGCCCGATTGATACCGAGAGTATGAATTCAAACTTTCATATTTGGACGCTGACAATAGTATTAAGTGAAATTTGAAACCGCCAATTTACCTTCTTTTCTCCGGTAAATTACGAGGGGGGATCATTCTTCCCTCATAAAACTGCTTTTCCAATTTACTTAATTTCCACCATCCTGCACTTAATAAAAGAGGAACAAATGTTTCTACCATCACTAATAAAATTGATTTTGTCTCCACCAAAAAAGCTAATAAAGGACTACTAGCTAAAGCCAGAATAGTAAAAACACCACACCAGAATTTTAACTGTTGAATCCTCTTTAAAGCCTGACGACAACTAGCACATTTTTCTGTATGGGAATGATATCTTTCTAGCAGTAATTCTCTATTTAGTAATAGTGGTGGTAAAGATTCACCCGGAAATGATTCTCCATGATATTGATTTACCCATTTACGTAACTCAGCCACAAAAGTATCTGCTTTTGTCGCTAGATAAAAAGCCTTATTAAAATTAGCACTACCACCTTTATCCGCTAAATAACGTTCTTGATAATGGAGAAAAATTTGATCATCTTCTAAAACGCCATTTTGTCCAATATGAACATACCAACGAGGGCGAATTTTAATAAAAAATCCTGGTAATTTAGACTTGAACTTAAAAGGAAAACGGGCAATGATGCGACATTCACCTTTGCGAATGGGGACAGCATAAACAACAGTTAAAATTCTGCCTTTTTCCGCATTAATATCATGCCACATTAAACCAGGGGCAATAAATGTTGTGGAAAGTTTTCCCGATTGTCCCGCTTTTAATCCTTGTTTCCAAATCCCTTCAAAACCATGTTTTCCTGATTCAACTATTTCTAATTCTAAAGGTGCAGCATTGGCACGATTTCCCACTGTCAGATGATGCGTAAAGGCAATATGACTAGGATCAAGGATATTTTCTAATAATGTCAAAGCATCATAAGGAACATCTCGAAAAGTGTTCATAATTACCCAGCCTTCCGGCGCTGCTTCTATGGGTTCAACTACAGGAACTTTGGTATTTATGGCATTTTCTGGATTACCAGCATAGACAAATAATAATCCTTGTCGTTCTGTTGTTGGTAAAGATGGTACACAAGCCCTGGGAGAGGTTTCTGCTTTTGCACCTGCAACCTGTTGGGGAATTTTTTGACAACTTCCATCTCCAGCAAAAGACCAACCATGATAAGGACATTCTAACAATCCATCTTCATTAATTCTGCCTTCAGAAAGAGGTGCAAGACGGTGAGGACATTGATCTATAAATACTTGCCAAGATAAGTTTTTTTGATCCCACCAAATCACAATATCTTTACCTAAAAGAGTGAAAGGTGTGGGTTTTGATTTATCTAAATCCTGAAGATAGTGAACTGGATACCATGCTTCTGCTAATTGGAAAGAATCGGGGTTACTCCCTCCAGGTAATATTTCTGTGAAAGAATTTTCGTTGATAAAAGATTGTGTTTGCACCATTTTCTGTATTGATTAATTTCCCATAACTTTTAATTTAACATTCTAGCAATAATCATCCCCAATTGAACACTGATAATTCCTAAAATTGTACTACCTGAAAAATAACCAGCAGCAGCTAACCAATTACCACGTTGTAACAAGCCAACTGTATCTAACCCAAAAGTAGAAAAAGTAGTATATGCCCCTAAAAATCCCGTAGCAACAATTAACTTAATTTCTGGAGAAATCATCGCTGTTTTTTCCATAGCTAAAGTTGCAAAAAACCCCATTGCTAAACAACCACTAATATTAATAAAAAAAGTTCCATAGGGAAAACCAAAACCAAAGCAGTTTGTCAACCACAAAGTTAAATAATAGCGACTTAAAGCCCCAGCTATTGCCCCTAAACTAATAGCAATGGGAACACGAATTTCTGCCTGTTGTAACATTATTAATCTTTTATTCAATCAGTCTCAAACGGAAAACCGTACTTTGGTGACAGGTTTTCATCACTGTACCTCAAAATTGAACTCGATACAATCAAGAGGTGGCTAAAAGGATGCTGTTGTCCAGACAAAGTTATAAAAATTAATACAGCACAAGTAGGAGAGTTATCAAGATGGGAAATCAACTGAAAACGGCTATTTTACTAGGTACTCTAAGTGGCTTATTGATAGCAATTAGTTACTGGGTAATTGGTGGTACGGGGGGCTTGATTATAGGAATTGGGTTAGCAGCAGCGACTAATTTATTCTCCTGGTATCAATCAGATAAGATTGCTTTAGCCGTATATAACGCCCAGCCTGTCACCGCAGCGGAAGCACCAGCACTGTATCGCATCGTTCAAAAATTATCTAGCCGTGCCAATATTCCCATGCCGGGAGTGTACATTGTTCCTAGTCCCACTGCTAACGCCTTTGCTACAGGACGAGATCCTGAACACGCGGCTGTGGCTGTCACTGCCGGGATTTTAGACATCCTCCCAGAGGATGAATTAGAAGGCGTAATTGCCCACGAACTTACCCACATTATTAATCGTGATACCTTAACTCAAGCGGTGGCGGCTACTGTG
>NZ_VIKZ01000006.1:0-4254 GCF_009711985.1 Dolichospermum sp. UHCC 0260
GGGGCTTCACCCACTTGGCGGACATAAACATTTTGTCCTCCTGCCTCTTCTCTGCCTATTTCAATTGCTGGATCGCCATGAACTGAAATTAAAGCAATGTGTTTTTTAGTGGTAGCTTTCATAAATTTGTTGTGTTCCTGATTTTAACAATATGGGAGTGAATTTTCAACTTGCGCTTATTAAACTTAAATCTGTGTTTTTCTGGGGAACTTTGCATAATTAATATTTATTATATTTTAACTATTACCAAAATATTGGTTAATTTTCCCCACTTTCTATATTTATGTTTAATACCTTCGATAGATATTTTTCTCTATCTTTTTATAGCGACAAACGAATATTATCTATCATGATATATGAGTTAATTCATGATAAAACCTATCTGAAGTAGCAAAGCCACATCCTAAGTTAGATATTTACAATTCATTATTTACAAGGTTCAAGCAATCAAAATTATTTCCATGAAAGTAAATACATCAAAATTAAATTGCCGAAAATATCACCTTAATTAGCATCATTTTCAAAAGCACTGATTTAATCAAGACAAGTGTATTGGCTTATACTATTCCTACATTGTCAGAATTTTTGTTAATTTAGATACAGTTTTCCTAAAAAATCACAAATTTTGTGTAAGTAGGTAAACACAATAAAACCAATCTGTGTAAAGAAAAGTAAAATCGCCCAAACCCTCTTCACTCTTGCCTCTTGCCTCTTGCCTCTTGCCTAGTGCCATAACGACAATTTTTAATGCTAACCTACTTAATTGCACCGTCAAACCTCAAAAATTGCCAAAACAAACAGTGCAGATAACCTGATGTGGCTACCTGCACTGCTTGTTGATTGGATTTGAAAGAAATTTCTAACCGCTGAAACTGATATCGAAGCAGCTTCAAGAATTACTCTCAAAGCACATTGATTGAATAGACAATCTAGTTGGTAGTTTGTGCTTCCAACATCTGTCTGAGCTTTTCTAAATCCGCTGCCCAACGGGGATCTGGACGAAAAGCTTCGTTATCAACGTTACCAACAGTCTCACGCGCACCACCACCACCACCACGGCGAGGTTTTTTAGTTCTCTCCCGACGGTTGCCTTCTTTGTTGCTGCTAGGAGCGGGGGAACTACTACCTTGGATGACTGGTTTAGGGACCTGTTGTTGTGGTTGTTCGTCTCCTTCCTCACCTTTAGTCCGTGGTAAAGCTTTTTCTAGCTTAATGGGTGTATCTTTGAACATTTGACCATTATATTTTTCAATAATTTGATCGGCTTGTTCGTCATTGTTCACCGTTAAAAACCCAAAACCACGGCATTTGCCTGTTTTACGGTCTTTAATTAGTTTAGTGGTGACAGCATCGCCTTCTTCTGCAAATACAGCTTGCAAATCTTGACGATCAATTTCTTCCTTGGGCAAATTTCCTATATATAGGCGAATGGACATGGAACATACCTCCAAATTGGGATTAAACAGGGCAAGATAAAAACAATCAATTGGCTTTGGTTTTTGAATAGATACTATGGACTAAAAACTGCCACAAACCAATTTCTGTAATCCGATAGTGTAGCGTGGCGTAAGTCATGCTATCAACTTATAGAATACAGTTTTTTATTGGGATCAAGCTTATTTGCCACGAAAGCACTTATGCACTCGTGGGCTAATATCACTTTAATTTTCGGAATTGTTAATTTAATAGCCAACTATCCACCACAGTAAATTCATTCTTCTTAATTCTTGCCCGCAGAACAAAATACCATTGCTTAACATTATCATGGTATTTCCTACGTAGCTAGTTCCGCAGAAACTTTTCCGCCAATAGCCAATAGTATGAGCTTATCGTAACATAAAACACATTTTTAAAGCAAGAGGCAAAACAACCAGGGAGCAGGGGGAATATTTCTTCCAAATGCTAACCACTGTACGGGCGAAGCATTTGGAGAACTATTTTTGGCAATGACTGATAATTTATCTTCCAAATGCTTCGCCCCTACTGACAACTGACTAATATCTAAGAACCTGTGAGCATAATATAAGCACCCCAGGCTTGGGCAACAACTGCGATGACAGTGGAGCAGATAGGATGAGGGCTATTAATTTTTTTGCCACCTTTAGTTTCTAAAGTTTGGATATCAATCCAAGGAGTTGCCCCCCGTCGTAACCAACCTGTAACAGTGATTTGTCTGCCAATCAAGTCTTGAGGATTGAATGACTTTCCTAACCAGGGAATATGATGTAATTTCATTAAACCTTGGCTAGATTGCAGGATTAGGTCTTGTGCTAAACAATTGCCAATACCAGGGCGGCCTAATAGCTTACCAGTAAACCGAACTCTAATGCTATCAATTGGTAAAATAGCGGGATTTGCTAAGAGGTTGGTAAAGTTTTCATCTTTTTGAACATTGACAGGTGTAATATCGGGAAATAAAGCATTTATCCGCATAACTGTGCCAATGCTAAAGCCAATCAACATACAACCTCCGACAAAAGACCAATTATCATAGATCCACTTGAGGTTTAACAAGTGTAAGGTGTATGCTGTTTGCCAAATTAACCAAGTTAGACAGGCAAATACAACACCGAGGGGGATTCCCAACCAAGGGGCAATTTGTAAATAGAAGGATTGGGGCCTGATGAGAATGGGTTGTGATGGCTTTGTTTGATATAATTCGGTGTCTAAATGCCAATGACGGGCTATTTGACAAAGGCGTTCGATGCGATCGCCTATTGTTGGATGACAACTATTAATTGTAAACCATTGCCGATAGGGATGAAAATTTTCCCACTTTAAAAATGATTCAAAAGGTAGATGACCGGCGGTGCTACCTAAAATTATGCTGTGTTGATATGCAACTGGCGAGAGGAGATTCAGGCTTTCTAACTGCCAACAGGTTTGTTCTTTGAGGCTGATATCATGGGCTACACCAATGGATATTTTCAGTAAAGCGCGAATTAGTCCATTAGGATTACCGGTGATTTCTGCGGCCAGGCGATCGCTATGGTAAAGCCGCAATTGGCAATTAAGTAAGGCCGTACCCGTGAACAGACACCAAATTGCATAGTTGATGGCTGCTAAAACTGTACCTGGCCAACGCCAAATTTTACTGTCATGTTGATTTCCCCAAACTGACACTTGCTGATATATTCCATAAAATGGCATGGCCACGAGTAAAACTAGGGACATGACCGCAAAATCCCAACGCCCAATTTGTCCTAAAGATAAAGCATAGATGGCAGCTATTTCGTCATCTGCCAGTTGTTCTAATAAACCTTGACTAACAGTTATTCTCGCTGTGCGGGGGAGGTTGCCATAACTGATAATCATCGGGGCGGAAATTGGTAAGATTCTCAGTTGAGGGGTTGACCAGTGCCGCTGTTGGCAAGCGCGTTGTAATACTCTGGGTGTTTCCCGGCTGTAGGAGTTTAATTTCTCTTTGGTTAACTCTTCTTGACCGGAAAATCTGGTTAGTACCCAGTCGAGCAACCAAGGAGACGATGCCATGAAGATGATCAACAATCCCAACATCAAGGAACTAGGATCGCTATATAAAATCTGGATGGGTTCTAAGTAGGGCAGTTGATAGAGAATTTGATTGATTAAACCCAATACTAATTTAAGCACTTCTCGACAAGTCCAGAACAATGCCATGAATGTTCCCAGAGCAAGTAGTCGAGAGGGAATGATGTTAGGCTTGCCTAGGGGTTGCCACACTTTAGCGCGTCTAGCATTGCGCCAATAAACGCTAATCGGTTTGATAGTGTTGTTACCATCATTACCAGTATAAGCTGTTTGTAGCTGTGGTTGGGCAGGATTTAAACTAGAAACAAGTCCATTACTGGTTTTATGGGATTTTTTCTTCTGGTTTTTGCGTTTATGCAGGTGTTCAAGAGCAAGTGTTGCCCACTCTTGAACTTGGGGATTACTATTAGCAATCAGATTTTGACACAGAGCGATCGCCTTAGAGACTTCACCCGTGCGGGCATAGGACATCACTAACCCAACTTGCGCCTGTAAACAAATCCTTTCTTGACTTTGATCTTTGGCTAGTGGTTGAAGGTTAGCGATCGCTGTGTAGTAATTCCCCTGCTTGAGAGCAGCTAAACCAGCCTCTAAACATGATTCAGAGTGGGAAGGCATACAAACTTTGGTACTCCAATCTGTTCTAGGTGACAAATAGCACGCTTATTGAGATACCCTGATCATTGGTGATTGGTGATTGGTCATTGGGTAACTTTGGGTAACTTCTTTCTTCCTCCTGACCAC
>NZ_VIKZ01000006.1:4417-11097 GCF_009711985.1 Dolichospermum sp. UHCC 0260
TCCAAATGCTTCGCCCCTACTGACAACGGACAACGGACAACGGACAACGGACAACTGACCACTGACCACTGCGTCTAACTTTCTGCTGATTGTTGATGGGAAAAGACGGGAGCGATGGCACTTAATTTCAACTCTGGATGATCACCCTCCAACTGTTGACAATTCCATTCATTGCGGAATAACAATACTGGTCGTCCCATGCTATCTTTAACAGTAGTGGTATTGAATAAACGTCCCACCTGCTTTAAAGCTTCCCAACCACCTTCAACCCAACGGGCGACACTATAAGGTAATAAATCGAGAATAGTTTCCACACCATACTCATTTTCTAAGCGGAACTGGACTACTTCAAACTGCAATTGACCAACCGCTGCTAAAATTGGCTCCCGCTTGGCTTCATCGGTGGAGTACATAATTTGGACAGCACCTTCTTCTCGCAATTCGGAAACGCCTTTTTGAAACTGCTTAAATTTCGATGGGTTGGGGTTTCTCAACGTGGCAAAAAGTTCGGGTGAGAAATAAGGAATTCCCTCATATTCTAATTTTTGTCCTGTGTAAATTGTATCACCAATTGCGAAAACACCTGGATTATTTAAACCAATCACGTCCCCTGGATAAGCGACATCAATAGATTCTCTTTCTTGGGCAAATAGTTTTTGCGGACGTGATAGACGGACAACTTTGCCAGTTCGAGCGTGATTTACTGTCATATCTTTTTCAAACTTGCCTGTGCAAACCCGGACGAAAGCCACCCTATCTCGATGTTTCGGGTCCATGTTGGCTTGCAGTTTGAAAATAAATCCGGTAAATTCTGGATAGGTAGGAGGAATATCGCCGACAGTGCTGCTATGTGTACCTGGTTTGAGGGCAAAGTCCAGGAAGTTCTTGAGGAATAATTCCACCCCAAAGTTAGTCATGGCACTACCAAAAAATACTGGGGTCATTTTGCCGGCGTGTACTAAGTCTAAATCTAGTTCTGGACAAACTCCTTCTAAGAGTTCTAACTCGTCTTTAAGTTGGTGGTATAGTTCTTTTTCTAGTAATTCTTCAAGTCGCTGATCACCTATATTGAGGATAATTTCCTTTGCTTCTTTACTACCATGAGAACTGCGCTCAAATAAATGAATTTGCTCCTGTTGGCGGTCAAATACGCCTTTAAAGCGATCGCCCATGCCAATAGGCCAATTCACTGCATAAGTCTGTAATCCCAATTCTTTCTCAATTTCATCTAACAAATCTATGGGTTCTCTGCCCGGACGGTCGAGTTTATTCACAAAGGTAAAAATTGGGATACCCCGCATTTTACAGACTTCAAAGAGTTTCCGAGTTTGGGGTTCTAAACCTTTAGCCGCGTCTATTAGCATCACCGCATTATCGGCTGCTGCCAAAGTCCGATAGGTGTCCTCACTAAAATCTTGGTGTCCAGGAGTGTCGAGTAAATTAATTTGACAGTGACGATAGGCAAATTGTAATACCGTAGAAGTTACGGAAATTCCCCGTTGTTGTTCCATTGCCATCCAGTCAGAAGTGACTTTGCGCTGGTCTCTGCGGGCTTTTACTGCTCCAGCTTCGTGAATAGCACCCCCGTATAATAATAGTTTTTCTGTCAGTGTGGTTTTACCAGCATCAGGGTGAGAAATAATCGCAAAGTTGCGACGCTGTTCCACCGCTTGACCTAATTCTGCTTGCAGTTCAATGGACATATCTGTAATTTCTTTGTAACTTCACTAAATGTAATCTTTTTCAGGACGGGGGAACAAATTTATAAATTCTCTAGCAGCTTTCAGTAAAACCCTTTGAATATAACGCTCTGGGATTAAAATTAGGATCTGATTCAAGTGCATACTGCTATATTAATTCTTACCGTTAATTCAATCTTAATCTGGTTTATGTCAGACGACGCTATCAGAAATTTATGGGTGAGATAGTTGACAAATGCCGGACTTTCCTCTATTATAAGAGTATAGTGGAAATCTGTGCGCCCATATATATAGGGGTTGAATTTTTCCGAAAGTATTAATTTCTAAATTCACCGAACATCGGCAAAAACCTTGTGAATATGAACTGCTCCATGATAGAAATGTTGATAAATAACCATTTCATGCAGCAGTGATCTAAAATAGAGTTTCACAAACAATGTCTTGAGATTTTTAACAAATCTACAACTGCAAATTTTGTGTAACCAAAAAAACAAATTTATTCTAGCTATTGCAATTCCATGAAAGCAGAAGTGATTGAATTAATAACAACGGTTTTCCATGTTTTACAAGTTAATCTGCGGTGGATGACTTGGAATTTATTTTTGGCTTTTATTCCTTTAGCTTTGAGTGTTTGGCTATTTCGCCGTCAGCGCAGTGGTTCATGGGTTTGGTGGCTAGGATTTTTGAGTTTCTATGCTTTTTTACCAAATGCGCCTTATTTATTAACTGATGTCATTCATTTGATAGATGATATCCGGCGAGTTCAGTCAATATGGATGATTACATTAGTTTTAATTCCTGTTTATTTTGTTGTCATTTTTGGCGGATTTGAAGCTTATGTTATATCTTTAATAAATTTGGGTTACTATTTACATCGAACGGGTAAAAGTCAATGGATTTTTCCTGTTGAGTTAATCACTCATGCTCTTTCTGCTGTGGGTATTTATTGGGGACGATTTTTGAGATTTAACAGTTGGGATTTTATTACTCAACCAGATGCCATAATCACAAAAGGTGTAGAAGAAATTCTTGGTAAACAACCCTTGATAATTATTACTCTCACTTTTATAATCCTTTGGGGTTTGTATTGGTTTATGAAACGAATTACTTTGGGTTTTCTGAATAAGGGTGTTAATTCACAAATAAAATAAATGATCATCATATTCACAATATTAACTAATGACATTAAATTAAAATCAAATATCCCCGACTTCTTTGAAAAGTCGGGGATCTATTTTTTGAATATTTAAGATTAATCGTATAATTTAGGATTTAGAATAGGAAAGCAAATATAAACAGCTATAAAAAGTGAAATTGGTTAAACAGCGATTAGATACATTATTAGTAGATTTGGGATTATGTCCCTCCCGTCAGCAAGCACAACGGCTAATTCAAGCTGGAGAAGTGACTGTAAATCAACATAAGGTTGATAAAGTCGGGACTGAAGTTGATATTACCGCAGAAATTCAAGTTAAAGAACGTCCTCCTTTTGTTTCTCGTGGTGGTGAAAAACTGGCTAAGGCTTTAAAATTTTTTGAGATTTCTGTAACTGACAGGATTTGTTTAGACGGGGGAATTTCTACTGGTGGCTTTACTGATTGTTTATTACAAGCCGGTGCAAAACAAGTTTATGGTGTAGATGTTGGTTATGGACAAGTTGACTGGAAAATCAGAAATGATCAACGGGTAATCTTAAAAGAACGGACGAATTTACGTCAACTACAACCAGAGGAATTATATGCTGAAAATGCCATATTTCCTGATTTGATAGTTGTGGATGTTTCGTTTATTTCTTTAACCAAAATTTTGCCGGCGGTATGGCAATTAACACAAGCTCCCAGAGAGGCTGTATTGCTGGTAAAACCACAATTTGAGGTTGGCAAGTCTCGCATCGGCAAAAAAGGCGTTGTCCGCGATTCTGATGACCAAGGAGATGCAATTTTTAATGTGATGAAAGGGGCGTTAGAATTAGGATGGAAATATAAAGGTTTAACTTGGTCGCCAATCACAGGACCTGCGGGAAATATTGAATATCTTTTATGGTTGGGAATGGACAGCGAAATCATACCCCCAACTTTAGCAGCAATTCAAGAAATTACGAAAGAAGTCATGCAGGAGTTTGGGAAAAAATGATGATTAATCAAGGTTATACTCAACACGGCTTAATAATTTGATTTTGTGGGTAGGGGTTTAGCAGTGCTAAACCCCTACAAATCTAGGTTTTTCGTAATTTTGTAAAAGTCCATGTCTCAACCGTGTTTAGTATAAAGGTGATTTTTTAGCAGCTTGACAGATAAATGTGTTTGATGGTATAAACAGTAAGGATTCGTTATACCAGATTTTGTTTATGCTTGATAAGGTTGTTGACGCATTAATTGGGGAAACAGTACATGAAGTCTTAGATAAATTAAAGTATAGCGAAATACGATTACGATTGTTAAATAAATTTGGTTTAAAACCAGATACACCACCAAATGATTTTGAGGGAGTTTATGTTTATACTTTAATTGAGTATGGTGTAGGTAAACAAAAAGTTATTTTACAGTTATTTAAAGAAAAAGAAATTAAAAAAGAATTTCAGCAAGCATTTAGTCAAAATAGAAGTTTTAATATTCAAACATTAGATAATTTTATTCAAAGTTCTGATATTGGCAATAAAATCAAAGATCAAAATATTGATTATCGCCGAGAATTGACTGAATTTGCCAGATTATTTGTGGAAATTGCCAAACGAGCTAGAACAGCAACGGAAATTTTACAAGACCATAAATTAGAGAGTTTACAAAATAGTTTAACTCAAGTTCGGGAACAAATTAACCAACTTAGTTTACCGGAAATTCAAAAACAAATTGCCCAATTAGCACAAAGTCAACAGCAATTATTACCACCTGCGGAAATTGTCAGAGAAACGGAATTAGCTAAACAATTAAAAAAATGGTTTGAAACACTGGGTTATAAATTTGAAAATTACGAAGTCTTAGAAAAAGAATATTTTGAATGGATTATTAATATTCCCCATCCACTAGGAGGATATTACCGCATTTTAATTCACGGAGTAGAAGCAGAAGCAGGAATTAATGATATTAATGCAGTTAAAACAATCGTAGAAACTCAAAAAGTTGATCAAGGTTGGATTGTTGCACCGCGTCGAGTTAGTAAAGCAGCTAGAGAGACAGTTGAAAAATCAGAAAAAAAACAGATTTTTTGTTATACCTTTGATGAATTAATCGAAAAAAATGCTGATTTTAATGGTTATTTTAATTGGTTAGAAACAGAAGTTAAAAGCCGAGGAATTGATAAATATTATGTTCCCTTGGCTTGTACTAAAGAAGAAATTGATTTAGTAACTAAACGTCATATTGGCGTTAGTCATTATGGTAAAGAAGACGATTGGATTGAGGGTTATATTAATCAATGGTTAGATGACCCAGTTAAAGAACATTTATCGGTTTTAGGGGAATTCGGTACAGGTAAAACTTGGGTTGCTTTCCATTATGCTTGGTTGGCTTTACAGGAATATTTAAAAGCAAAAAAGAAAGGTACTCAAAGACCGCGTATTCCTTTAGTGATTCCTTTAAGAGATTATGCTAAAGCCGTGAGTATTGAATCTCTATTTTCTGAGTTCTTTTTTCGTAAACATCAAATCGGTTTACCTGGATATTCTGCCTTTGAACAACTTAACCGCATGGGGAAATTATTATTAATTTTTGATGGCTTTGACGAAATGGCCGCACGGGTAGACCGTCAAGCAATGATTAATAATTTCTGGGAATTAGCAAAAGTTGTGGGAACACCAGGAACAAAAGCAATTTTAACCTGTCGGACAGAACATTTCCCCGAAGCATTAGAAGGACGCAGCCTGTTAAATGCAGAATTACAAGCATCTACTTCTAATCTCACAGGAGAACCACCCCAATTTGAAGTTTTAGAATTAGAAAAATTTGATGATCAACAAATCAAACAGGTACTTAATTTTAAAGCCACACCAGAAACCGTTGATAGTATCATTAATAATGAACAATTATTAGATTTGGCACGTCGTCCGGTAATGATTGATTTGATTATGGAAGCATTACCGGATATTGAAGCTGGTAAACCTGTGGATATTTCCCGTGTTTATCTCTATGCGGTGCGTCAGAAAATGGTACGGGATATTAAAGCTGACCGCACTTTTACCTCAATGGCAGATAAATTATATTTCCTCTGTGAATTATCCTGGGAAATGCTGTCAACTGATAGGATGACTTTAAATTATAAAGAATTTCCAAATTTGATTCGTAGTTATTTTGGTGAAACGGTACAGGAACAAAAAGATTTAGATCATTGGCATTATGACATGATGGGGCAAACCATGTTAATTAGAAATGCTGATGGTGATTATTATCCTGCCCATCGTTCATTATTAGAATTTTTTGTCTCCTATAAATTGGGACGAGAATTAGGCATTTTAGCAGCAGATTTTCAGGAAGTTGTGGAGGTTCTTCCCTACGACCAAGGAACAACAGATTTAAGTCAAACTTTCGGGAAAACTCTCTTAGCCAAAGCCGTCTTAGATTTAATGTTTCCCATGTTGTCAACAACAGCAAATGAACGGTTATTAGCAGAAGTCAAAGCCACCAAAGGTAAAACTGAAACAATCACAGGTTACTGTGGTAGTAATGCGCTAACCCTGCTACTTAAAGGTAGTCGCTTGGCTTTAGAAAAACAGGATTTGAGTGAGACAGTTATACCTGGTGTGAATTTTGGTTTGGCTAGTTTGTCTAATGTCAACCTGACTGGGGCAAATTTAACAGATGCTTTTTTTGCTAAGGTATTAGGATCAGTTCATTGTGTTGCTTTTAGTCCAGATGGGAAATACCTGGCTACAGGAGACAGTGAGGGTAGAGTCCAAATTTGGAATGCTGTAACAGGAAGGGAAATATTGACATTTGTAGGTCATAGCAGTTTTGTTGACTCAGTAGCCTGGAGTGGAGATGGTCA
>NZ_VIKZ01000006.1:11336-33042 GCF_009711985.1 Dolichospermum sp. UHCC 0260
AATGTGTGCGGACGCTAGAGGGTCATCACGGTACGGTTAACTCAGTAGCCTGGAGTGGAGATAGTCTGACCTTGGCTACTGGTAGTTATGATAATACGGTGAAACTGTGGGATGTCCAGTCTGGGGTCTGTATCGCCACCTTTGACCATAGGTTATATGCAGGGTTGAAGATTCAGGGGGTGAAGGGGTTAAGCCGTGCGGAAATCTTAACTTTGAAGGCGTTGGGGGCTGTAGAATAGGGGGTTTTATATATGTACTTGAATCTCTTACTTTTACTCTTGACTAAATATCTGGTGAAAATTAAATATGTGTGATCTCAAACCAATGTAGAGACGTTCCATGGGTAGGGATTCTCGTCTCTACATTCTTCTTGATCTCAATCTAAATCAAAGATCGTAAATCAAACACTCCAAAGCATCTGGATACATTTCGCAGTAGTCTTCTAGGGCTGTTTTGCGGTGTTTTGCTTGTTTTTGATGGGCTTTTTCTGCTTGTAATTCTTCGACAATATCCCAAGCTACTGCACAATTAGCGGAATTATTACCATTTTCTGTACAGGTTGTCCGCGCTTCTGTAATGGCTTCAAGAATTGCTGCTTCAATGGGTTTTTTACCATTGATAACTTCGTTTAGGGATACCATGATCATGTTACCTTTGTTGACGAAAATAAAGGTTAATTAGGAATTTTAAGGATTGCTAATGAAGAGAATTACTCATAATTGGTAAACTCTTTTTCAGAGTAACAATTCCAATAATTATTTTTAGTTAATTTATATACTTTTTGATTCTATGATGAGATAACCCTGACGTGATAATTTACGAGGATTTGTTTCACGCAGAGGCGCAGAGGCGCAAAGAGTAAGAGTTTGAAAGATGAAATTTTTAACTTTCATACCTCAATATTGCTATCAGCAAGGCCAATTTTAGATAATAAATGCCATCTCTCAAAATTCACCAAAATTACCGCCTAATTCTTGCTGTAAGCGATACAAAATAGTATTTTTATCAACTTGTGACAAAATTTCCTGAATGACGGTATTAGCGCCTAATTGTCCCCAAGTACAGCCTTTTTCTAGATATAACTGGGCGGCTTTACCGACTGTATAAGCACCATAACCGGCAATTCCACCTTGGGTAATGGCACTCCCGAAAAAAGTAGTAATATTAAAGGGATTATCACCACTAGCTATGGCTGCGGCACTTTTACCTAAACCTAATATAAAACTACTGCCAATTTCACTTAATAATAAACCACCAGAACTAAATAAAATTGTTTTTAATAATTCACTGGCTTCATAGCTAGTCATGGGTAAACCATACAATTTAGCTAATGCCCGAATTAAGGCTAAATCGGTAATTAAACCACCTATTATATCTAAGAAAGCAATAGGATTTAAACCAATGGCTAGGGCTTTATATTGGCTAAACCTCCAAATTATATCTTCTGCTTCTTTTTCGCGGATATGAACGGTTTTTTGGGCGATATTTTCTTCGGATTCTCTAGCTTGAATTAGTGCATTTAAAGCTAAAAGAGATCGTCCTTCTCGATTTAATATATTTAAGATTGTTTGCTTTAATTCATCTACTTGCGGTGGTGGTGTTTCCCATTCAGAGGTGATGCTTCCATCTGCATATTCTACTCTCACTTCCATTGGTGCAGGTTCAGCCGCTATCATCACAATTTCATCGGGTAATAATGGCTGATTTTGGATATTTCCTGCTCCTAATTGTTGCAGATTTTTATAAATTGCATTTTTATCTGTATCGGGATATAAATCAATTTTATTAAATACCAAAATTAAAGGTTTTTGGGCTTGACGTAATTCTAATAATCCTTGATATTCAGTTCTCGTAATATCCCCAGAAACCACAAACAAGATTAAATCAGCTTGACGCGCTACGTCTCGTGCCATTTGCGCCCGTGAATCTCCAGCAATTTCATCTAAACCAGGAGTATCAATTAATTCAACTAATACCTTATCTCCGGGTTTCCAAGGTACAGAACGTGGCGATTGAGTGACACCATTTAGGGGTCCGGTTTGCAGAATTTTTTCTCCCAATAAAGAATTTAATACTGCTGATTTTCCCCGACTGACTAAACCAAAAGCGGCAATTCTGATGACATTTGCATCTAATTTATTGAGTGTGGCATTTAAGGTTTCTATTTCTGGTTTTAGCAAACTTGCTAACTCTGGATTTGCTGCCATTTGTCCCGATTTACGGAGATATCCATACCAAGATAATGCTTGTCTGAGACTAGCACGGGCGCGATTTAAATGAGTTTCTTGTAGGTTACGATTCATAGGATTTTTGATTGTGGATTTTCAGATCCCCGACTTCTTAAAGAAGTCGGGGATCTAATTAATGCCGATAATTTGCGGTTCGGGTATTGGTTGTCCGTCTTCTAAATAAGATGAAATCAGCATTTCTAAAACTTCTTGGGCATTTTTTAAAGCCTCTTCATAAGTGTCTCCATGAGTACAAGGCTGCATGACATCTGTAAAATCTGGTAATGAGACTACATAACATTTATCTTCATTTGACCATTGAATAACAATTGTATATTTCAGTTCTCTAATTTTTTTGGGCATATCTAATATAATATCATTGTCCTAAATATGCTTCTAAAACTTTGGTATTATTTTGGATTTCTGTAGGGCTACCAACGGCTAGATTTTGTCCTTCAGCTAATACCCAAACTCGATCACATAAGGACATAATTACGTCCATGTTATGTTCAATAATCAAAAATGTCATGCCGTCGTGACGATTCCAGGCTAAAATGCGATCGCATATGTCATCAATTAATCTGGGATTTACGCCAGCAGCAGGTTCATCTAGCAATATTAACTTAGGATTAGTCATCAATGCCCGACCGATTTCTAAAAGTTTCCGCTGTCCCCCAGATAAACCACCGGCATAATCAGCGGCTTTTTTTTCTAAACCTACTGACTCTAACAAAAACATTGCCCGTTCTTTTAATTGCTTTTCTTCCTTAGCAATAATGTGGGGTTGAAATTGCACTTGCCAAAAGTTCTCACCGGTTTGTTTTTGCGCTCCCAACAGCATATTTTCTAATACTGATAACTTCGATAAAACCCGGGCAACTTGAAAGGTTCTCACTAATCCCTGTTGGGCAATTTGGTATGGTTGCAACTGATGAATGGGTTCACCATCAAAAATCACTCTACCCTTATCAGGACGAATAAAATTAGAAAGTAAATTAAATAAAGTGGTTTTCCCAGCCCCATTGGGACCAATTAACCCAGTAATGCTACCTTTGATAACTTCAATATTCGCTTCTTGAACTGCTTTAATGCCGCCAAAATTTTTACAAAGTCCAGTTGCAGCTAAAAGAGGTAGTTGGGGTGATGCGATATTATTTACCATTATAATTTTCTTCTCAACTTCATTTTTAGGTTTTTTGTTGGTTTTTAATGATTGTTATCAAATAAAAATTGTCGGAGTTCATCAAATTTCATCCCTGTAAAACCTCAGCCACAGTTAACTTTACATCACTAAATAGAGGCGAACAAATTATATCATCTTCCCTATAAACCTGCTCCTCATAAAAACCCTCCACCCATTCTAAAACCGTCACTTTTTGCCCAATTGGATCAACAATCCAATACTCAGTAATTCCCCGCGCTGCATACTCAGAACGCTTATAACGATAATCACGATTTTCCTGATTTGGACTCACTACCTCAACCACCAACAAAGGCAGCGGCATATCCATTAAAATCAGCGAGCGTGTAGCCCCCTGCATCACTTGAGCTAATTCTTCAGAAAACACTACCAAATCAGGAACACGCACCCCCACCTGCCGACTATTCACAGCAATTTCTGTTTTCATTCTTAACCGGTAATATGGAATACCTAATTTCAGAAAATAGGCGACTAAAAACATCGCTATCCGACAATTTAGCTCACTTTCAGAAGGCATAGGAATTAATTCTCCGTTCTCAAATTCATATAAATTATCGGTCCCATCGTCATAATTAAGAAATTCTTCCAAAGTCATCTTTTTAGCAGTTGCAACTGTCATGGCTATTTCTCCCATAAACGGCTTGTATCAACTATTTTAACAATAAAACCCGTAATTTTTTCTTAATCGGGTTTTATAATTATTTACCCAGAGTCAGTTCCTCCTTTTTCCCTAAAATACCTTGAGGTCGCCAAATCATCAACACCATTAACAGTAACCCAATAAACATGATCCGAAACGCACCAATCCGTTCTACATCTAAAGGGACAATTTTGGGTAAAAATTCCCTAGTGAGGGCATCATAGGTAAAGAAAATGACTGCACCTAAAATAGTTCCTAGATTGTTGCCAGAACCACCTAAAATTACCATAATCCAGGCATCAAAGGTAAGTTGGGGTTGGAAGTTATCGGGGTAAATTGCGCCTAGTTGCCAGGCAAAAAATGCTCCAGCAATCCCCGCAATTGCCCCACCTAACATTAATGATTGTAGTTTATAGGAAAAGACGTTTTTTCCTAAGGCTTTGGGAATTTCTTCATCTTCACGAATAGATTTTAGCACTCTTCCCCAAGGCGATCGCACTAAAATTTCTAACCGCCAAAATACAAAAGCTAAAATCAACAATATGAACAACATTAACCCGGCTTTGGGATTATAATTATACAGTCCAATCACACCAGAAATATAAATTGCAACAGCTAATAACCCTAAAGCAATTCCGACTATTAACCGAGAGGTAAATTCTTGTTTAAGACTACTATTTCTAACTATACTATTACTTGCAGAAATTTGAGCAGTCCGTACCCAACGCCATAGGGAAAATAATGTAATTCCTGCTAATAAAGTTAATACTCCAATCATTACCAAACGGAAAAATAAATTGGGAGTTGTTGATAAAGGGATAACATAACTTTGCACACCGAAAGATCCCGATATCCACGTATTACCTACAGGTAAATCCTGATTATTGACTATTAATCGAATTAATTCACCTGTACCAATGGTGACAATTGAAAGATAATCTTCGCGTAACCGCAAAGTTGCAAAGCCAATTACTAAACCTAGCATTGCGGCAACAATTGCCCCAATTCCCGCCGATAGCAGTAATGGTACGCCCTTGAGACTTAATAAAACCGTCGTATACGCACCCAAAGTCATAAAAGCAATATGACCAAAGTTAATTAAACCGGTAAAACCCCATTGGAGATTGAGTCCTAGTCCGAACAGGGCGAAGGTGGCGGTAGAAATGGCGAGAAAAATCAGGTATTCGATCATAATTTAGCTAGTGGTCATTGGTCATGTTTGAGTTGTCAGTTATCAGCCGTTAATGTAACGCAATGTAAACTGAAACCCCTCTATATCCGTTATTCTATTAAAAACTGTATAAGACAAAGCAGGGATCGCCAAAAGCATACATTAAACTTGTGTTTGACCAACACTTTATTTGAGATTTCCCTATGGATTCTAGGGTACTTTGGCAACGATACCAGGACTGGCTGTATTTCCATCCAGGATTAGGACTGTATTTAGATATCAGTCGAATGAGGTTTGATGATGGGTTTGTGGCATCATTGCAGCCTAAGTTTGACAAAGCGTTTGCGGATATGGCAGAATTGGAAAAAGGGGCGATCGCCAATCCCGACGAAAACCGCATGGTAGGACATTACTGGTTGCGGAATCCAGATTTAGCCCCCACCCCCGAACTCACCCAAGAAATAGTTCAAACCTTAGAACAAATCGAAGCTTTTGCCGACCAGGTACACACCGGGGCAATTCATCCCCCCAAGGAATGCCGCTTTACAGATATCATTTCCATTGGTATTGGTGGTTCAGCCTTGGGTCCCCAATTCGTCACCCAAGCCCTATCCCCCGACGTACCACCCCTACAAATTCACTTTATAGACAATTCCGACCCCACCGGAATTGATCGGGTTCTTGCCCAACTTGGCGATAAACTAGCCACAACCTTGGTATTAGTCATTTCCAAATCTGGAGGCACACCCGAACCTCGCAACGGCATGATTGAGGTTAAACAAGCCTACACAGCCAAAAAATTAGACTTTGCTAAATATGCAGTCGCTATTACCGGACAAGATAGCAACCTGGATCAAGTCGCCAAAGCTGAAAATTGGTTAGCCCGGTTTTCCATGTACGATTGGGTAGGTGGACGTACCTCAGAAATGTCCGCTGTAGGGCTAGTACCTGCGGCATTACAGGGCATTGATATCCGTGCCATGCTGGATGGTGCAAAAGAAATGGATGATGCCACCCGCGTCCCCAATCTCAAAAACAACCCAGCCGCTTTATTAGCCCTTGCTTGGTATTTCTCTGGAAATGGCAAAGGTGAAAAAGATATGGTAGTCCTCCCGTACAAAGACAGTCTGTTGCTATTTAGCCGCTATTTGCAACAACTGATCATGGAATCCTTGGGTAAAGAAAAAGATTTAGATGGGAAGACTGTATTTCAAGGGATTGCAGTTTATGGTAACAAAGGTTCTACCGACCAACACGCCTATGTGCAACAGTTGCGCGAAGGTGTCCCCAATTTCTTTGCTACCTTAATTGAAGTTTTAGAAGATCGTCAAGGAAAATCCGTAGAAGTTGATCCTGGAGTCACTTCCGGTGATTATCTTTGTGGTTTCTTGTTAGGAACTCGTCAAGCATTGTATGAGAATCACCGCGATTCGATTACAGTCACTATTCCTCAAGTTAATGCTCGCACAGTTGGCGCGTTAATTGCATTGTATGAACGGGCTGTGAGTTTATATGCCAGTTTAATAAATGTCAATGCTTATCACCAACCAGGTGTGGAAGCTGGTAAAAAAGCCGCTGCTGTGATTCTGGATTTACAAAACCGAGTCTTAGAAGTGTTAAAAACTCAGAAAAAAGCACTTTCTATTTCTGAACTTGCAGATATGTCCGGCGCTGCTGAGGAAGTGGAAGCAATTTACAAAATTCTCCGTCATTTACACACCAATAATCGGGGTGTGGTGTTAACTGGTGATTTAGCTAAACCTGGAAGTTTAACTGTTTCTCTCGGTTAAAAATTTAGATCCCCTTAATTTAGATCCCCGACTTCTTTAAGAAGTCGGGGATCTTGTTTTGTGGCTATAAATTATCAAAAATATTAAAAGTATCATTAGATAGAGATAAAAAAATAACATATTAGGTAAATATGATAGATACGCTAATAACTTATTTAAGCCAGAAAAAAGAATTTTTAATAAATTCAGTAAATTCAGGAGATTAAATTATGTCCAATATTGTAAAAATATCCAAAGAAGATATTATTTATCACCTCAAAATATCTTGTCAAATCCCTAGTTTGTTAGAAGCGATCGCCACCAGAACAATTATTACAGAAACTGCTAAAAAAGAAAATATTACCATCGAAATAGCAGAATTACAACAATCCGCAGATAGTTTACGATTAGTTAATAATCTACTTAAAGCAGAGGACACATGGCAATGGTTACAAAAACATTATCTTTCCTTAGATAACTTTGAAGAAGTAGCAAATCTCAATCTCCTATCAGCAAAATTAGCCCATCATTTATTCGCTGAAAAAGTTGAACCATTCTTTTATGCTCACCAACTTGATTACAGCGGAGCAGTTACCTATGAAGTCATATTAGATGATGAAGATCTAGCTTTAGAAATATTTTATGCTCTTCAAGAAGGAGAAATTAGTTTTCAAGAAGTAGCTCGTCAATATATCGAAAATCCCGAAATTCGTCGCGCTGGAGGATATCAAGGTATCCGCAAACGTAGTGATTTTCGACCAGAAATTGCTGCCGCAGTTTTTGCAGCTAATCCCCCAGAAATTATTAAACCAGTCATTACACCTAAAGGAGTCCATATCATTATAGTTGAAGAAATTATTGCCCCCGAATTGAATGAACAAATGCGCGTAGCAATTCTCGGAGATTTATTTACCAATTGGTTAAAAGAGCAAGTTAATAAATTAGAAATTGTTGCCACATTAGGAGATGAAATAAATTCTCCTGTTTCTTCCATAGAAATGTTTAGTGAAGCTAGTTAAAACAGGAGATAATTATGCTATTCATTGATATGGAGTTTATTTTTAGTTGTCAAGACGTTTTATGCAACGTCTCTACAGAATTTATTTGAGTCTTATTGATCGGATGTAATCGGTTTACCATTTAAAGTCATTGTAGGAAGGCGATCACAAAGACTAAGATTAGCTTGCCAGCGAGAAGGGAAATCTGGATCAATGAAGGTAATTTCAAATCTGCCCCAATAATAAGTAGGTTTACCATTAGCACCTTCTCTATAGGTATCGCAACGTACCGATGAACGATCACGATCTTGTGCCCAATAGCCGCTGTATGAACCCCGGTTGGTGGTGACTCCTGCTAAACCATCAATAAATATAAGTCTATTGCGGCCATAACTCCAGATAGCAGTTTTGTTACGATCTGTTTGATAGATCACATTATATTCCTTCGTTTTCCACATCTCATCTGCTAGAACTTTTTGGGGAGCGGCAAAACAAGTCAATAGGGCTAAAGTTAGAAAAACATGGTTATTTTTCATACAGTAAAGTTAACCTTGATAAATTTACAATCTGCGTTAGTTGCACAAATCGATTTTATCATGATCTTAGACATGGGAGATTACCAAACTCGAAGATCTTAATTAACAGTAGCCAAAAAGCTAATAATTACTGTCTAAAAAATACTTGAGATCCCCGAATTCTTAGAGAATTCGGGGATATTGATATTATCAATCTAAAGTCGTATAAATATCATCTGAATAGCCATTAAGATAAGGATATCGTAATTTGATTTTGTGTAAAGTAAATTGTTCCAAAATAGCTGTCATTCGACTTTCAGGATGATTATTACCCGCTTGCCAAGCAGCAATTAAACCATTAGCAATTATTTGACAACGATTAGTCCCAAAACTTTCTTTTTCTGCCAGCTTATTGGTTGGTTCTTCAGCACAACCTAATCCTGGTGCTAGTTGCTTAGTAAACAACGGTACTTGTGGGAAAAAACTATCTTGATTTTCTGAATATACCTGTTGTAACATAGGATAAATTGTTTTATATTGATGTTTATTAAAGTAAAGAACTGCCGAATCATAACGTCTATATTCATCAGGATTATATAGAGCTTTAAAGGAGAAAGCAATGTGCATATTATTGAGTTCTCTAGTCACATTATCCATCACTGATACCGCCCCATCAGGTGATACATTAAAGTAGATTCTAACAATATCTTGATTATCTTGAGTACCTAGATTAGATACTGCCATATAAAATCCATTTTGGACTAGATTTTTAGGCATTTTAATTGCCACCAAATCACCAACATTAGCTGATTTATCAATTTCTGATAAATATAAATCCCGCTCAATATGCAAGGTTAAACCATTTTTATGCACTGCTAAACAACCATCTTCTTCTTCATTAACTACTAACCAATTTTTACTCCAATAACCTCCACCTGTATTACTCGTATGGAGTTTTTCGTAAAATGCCAGATCCATGCCAAATAAGCTATTATTACTGAGGTTATTTATTTGATTGTCATCACCAAGAGAATCATGCCAAGAACCATTGTAATAAGCACTATAGAGAAAATTACGTAAGTGAATACGCAAATGCTTCTCTTGAATATCTAAGGACAAATTTTTAAACCGAGCGATTACTGATTCTGGCAATTCTAATAATTTGTAATCTGGATGCTTAATAGAATAAAATGATTTAATTTCCAGATTATCAACAATATTTTGCAGTGCTGTTTGTAATTCTTTTGGTAATTGGAAAAGTTGACTATTTATAGAATCTAATACTTGCATACAAGCTTTCCTTTTCTAAACGAGAGATAAATTTTTAGTAGTTATTGTTGACAATTCCATCCCCAAAATTGTGGGAATAGATGCTTGAGGACGACATAATAAACTTTTAGCAACTTGGAGCATACAAATACCTGAATTATCAAAGGTTTTTTCATGTTGAAGTCTAGCTTGAATAGCTCTAATTAAAGCTAAACCGCTAAACTGCATCACTAATTGTAAGAAATCTGGACGCAATTCTAAAATCTCTGAAAAAGTAGTTAAATAAGCAGTAACTAATGTTGATAAAGAAGGTTGAATCATTGATAAGGGAATCGCAGCTAAACGCAAACATTCCTCAATTGGTATGGTTTTACTAGAGACTATGCTATATAACCAAACTTGCAGATAACTAGCAATTATTGTGCCTAAATCATTAGCAGGATCTCCCCAATTACCTTTTTCCCAATCAATTAGTCGGATGATATTTTTATTTTCAGGTAATTTATCTTCTATTTCTATTTCCCAGTTCAAAGATACAAGAATATTATTAAGTTTGAGATCATTATGGGTGAGACAAGCAGGAGTAAAAGCCTGATTTAATTGTGTAATTGCTTTTCCTAAATTATCGTAACGTTGATAGAGAGTAAAAAACTTTAAACCATCAGCCGGAAGTTGACCAAATATTTCTGGTGTAATTCTATCTAATCCTTTGTTAATATTTTGAGATTTTAAAGAATTTTCAAAGAACTTTTGATAGTTATTATTGTCTATTGTCATGCGATGAATAGCTGCAATAGTTGTGCCAACTACCTGAGCAATTTCCTCCGGAAATTCCTGATCTTTGGCGTAAAATTCAGCTAAGTCTTGATATTGATTTAGATAGTTAAAAACAATGATAGAGTTTTCTAAATCAAAATGAATTGCTTCTGACAAAGATGCTCGTAAATGAGTTATTTCTGGGAATTTTTGCCAAAAATCATGAACTCTCCACTCATCTATAAATTCACCTAAAGTTTTACCATTTTGATCATAACGCTCTTGTTTTACTAATAGTTGACGACCATCTGATAAAGTGATTAATAGGTTAAAGTTTTTAGCAGATTTTAATTCGATTTTACTTAGGGACTCCTCTTGTGGCTGACAAATTTTGTTTTCAACAAGGTAATTGAAAACATTTGCAAAACTAATTATGAATGGCATGATTTCAAATGATAATAATATATGTGTGTGAAATTGCTATTGCTCAGTTAATTTCAGTTTTAGTAAAATGATTAACTTGATAGGTTGGAAATTATTTATTTTCTAAATGTCTTCGTTAATAGTGAAATGGCATCTATAGCATAAATTACTAAGACAAATTCTAGAGCCTTAACGCCATAATTAAGTATTTGACTAGCATTATTATATTCACCTCCAAATACAGATACTGCGTCTAAATTACTTAAATTAATAATAAACTTTTTTTCATCAGTATTCTCTAGATTAGAAATCCTAATGTTTGCCATTTCTTACCTCTAGAAAGATTCGATTTTTGTGTACTGCAATTTTATTAACTATCCAGAATTATTAGTAATCAATCTCATGTAAGTAACATAGATTAGTTTTTACTTTTACTCCTGGATAGTTATATCGGCTTTGTAGTTGACTACAAAGCCAAGTAATTAGTGTCCGTAGTGAGAATCATTGCTGAAGGATTTAGCGATATGCTTAATACTAGCAATCGCATAGCCATCAACTAAGAATTCTAGATATTTAACACCAAAGTCACCATAAGCACTAAAACCGCTGAAATCGCCACCACCACCATTGATTGATACGGAAGCTGCATCATTCAATTCATTAAGATAGCTTTCAGAATCTGCAAATAATTCAGAACCAGTTGTATTTAGTTGAGAAAGGGTAATAGTTGCCATAATTTCCTCCAAGAAGATTTGTTTTTGTAAGTTAGAATTTGTGAGTCGGTTAAGTTGGTGTTTCCTTAACCGTTACTCCTATTTTTATTCATAAAAAATAGAAAAATCAAGGCTTTGAACCTAGTAAAAAAGACACAAATATCTGAATTCTGTCTTTTATAAAAACTGCAAACTATGGAATTAACCTCCATAAAAAATCGTGTATCTTCAGGTTAATAAATCTGAAAATACACGAAAATAAGTAAAATATTGAATTTTTTCACAGCAGATATTAAAAATCGAATTTGCTTCTTAGGCTATCTGTTGTATCTTTGAGGCTGATTTTCCACTTTTCCATACTACTGTCTAGTTCTTTGAATACTGTTGAAAGATCAGTTGTATTGGTTATATTGGTTGTTGGCGGATTTATTCTGTCTTTTCTCATCACGTAACCACCTTTAAGAGTCTTCATTTCCCAAGGTGTTAGTTGATCCAGAATCGGTTCTGCAAGCCTAATTTCTAATTCAGAAATTGTAATTCTCATTGTTGATTCACCTCCTTGAATGCTCCATTTATATGGAATCAGGCTATAAATTTATCCTGCTCTTATATTCTGGAATAGTATCTGACAAAATAAATGATTTGAAACTAATTTATTAGACAGAATCAAGGGTATTTTGTCTATGGAAACAAAAAAAGCAAAGGAAGTTTCATAAAAGTAACTTCCCTTGCCTTAGATGAATTAAAAACTATCTACCTCTATCAAAAGGTGGAAGTTTCTTTCTAGCTTTAGTAATTAACCAACAAATGCTAACCGAGGTGCGACTTCAGCAGGACGTTCTACACCTTTGAGGTAAGCAAGAACGGTATCAGCATCAGATACTTCAAAAGGATCACTACCACAGTTATCTTCAAAACCTGGTTCAATGAACATTTTTTCAATTTCGCCGTTATTAACAACCATTGCATAACGCCAAGAACGCATTCCAAAACCGATGTTAGATTTATCAACTAACATTCCCATTTTGCGGCTAAATTCTCCACTACCATCTGGTAACAAGAAAACATTTTTAGCGCCTTGTTGTTTGCCCCATTGGAACATTACAAATGCGTCATTAACTGACAAACAAATGATTTGATCAACACCTTGCGCTTTGAATTCCTCAAACAGTTCTTCATAGCGAGGCAAATGAGTAGAAGAACAGGTAGGAGTGAAAGCACCAGGAAGCGCAAATAATACTACTTTCTTACCGGCAAAAATTTCTTGTGTGGTGACATCTTTCCAAGTGTAAGGATTTGGTCCACCGATAGATTCATCCCGCACACGAGTCTTGAATACTACATTTGGAACGTGAGTAATAGCAGTCATAAATACCTCTTTTTTAGATGGAAGATTTTAACTCGTGTTGCTGCTTTTGCTTAGAGCATCAGTAGCTTATCTCATAAATCAGAATAATTCTGATTTAGGAATTAGTCAATAGTCATAAATACTTATTTTATAATGTATTTATTAAAAAATATTAGTTCTTAAAAAATGAACGTTATAATGAGGGATTATATTTTTATATAGCTAAGTAAATCCTATGCAGCAAAAAGCTAATGATATTGTCAAAACCTTGAAAACTAGAGGGTTGCGAGTCACACCCCAGCGATTTGGCGTTTATGCCAACCTCTTAGCCAGACGAGATCATCCGACGGTTGATCAAATTATGAGAGACTTGAATCATGAAGCACCCACTTCTTCTCAAGCAACCGTATATGCGGCGCTTCAGGCACTGCGAGAGGTGGGTTTGGTGCGAGAAGTGCTATTAGAGGAAGGTGTCTCCCGTTATGATGCTAACGTTGCCCCCCACCATCATTTTCGCTGTAACTGCTGTGGTGCAATTGAAGATATCAACTGGAATACTTTCCCCGATATTGATGTCAGTCAATTGCGACAGGGGTTAAAAGTGGAACGGTATGAAGTGACAGTTGAGGGAGTGTGCGATGTTTGCAGCACCCATGTTTGATATAATAGTTAACTAAAATTGCATAGGAGTAGACAATGTACGACAGCGATAAACGTAAATTATTATCAGCATTGTGTCATGGGGCAATTTTTTTTAGTACCACAATTGTCTCCGTTGGCTTACCCATAGCCATACTATTTGTATCAGATGATCCTGTTGTCAAAGAGAATGCCAAAGAATCTATCAATTTCCATTTTAACGTTTGGTTATATGGAGCAATTCTGGGAGCATTGTTTTTTCTGTTTGGTTGGTTGATTTTACCATTATTCATCTTGTTTCCACTCGCAGGTTTAGGTTATATCCTCCACTGGGGATTGACAATTTGGGCGCTAATTGGCGTTTTTAGTGATCCTAATCAACCTTGCCGTTATCCGTTTATTTTTCGAGTTTTTTAGCTCATATCAGGAAAGATATGGTAGGTTAATTAATCATAGACTTTTGATTAAACAACTTACCAAAATTAATTCCATGATTTTTTAAGATTGTTTTTTGCAAATTTGTTATAAGCAAATGTCTATCAAGTTGTAAAATATAAAATTGCCCCACAGCTTCATCAACAGTAGGGCAAAAGACAGTTACGCACTGCTTGTAGTTTGTCTGAATAGAGCAAGTTAAAAACTTGCTTTTGTGACGCTTTATTCTGTGTCCATTGTATTATTTTGTCTGCACAAAATTTATGTTTCCTATACATCGCCCTCGTCGTCTGCGTAGCCATACCCAATTGCGTCGGATGGTACGTGAAACCGTTTTAACTACTAACGATTTGATTTATCCATTGTTTGCAGTACCAGGAGAAGGTATTGCCAAGGAAGTCAAATCTATGCCCGGTGTTTATCAACTTTCAGTAGATAAGATTGTTGAAGAAGCTAAGGAAGTTTATGATTTAGGAATTCCGGCAATTATCTTATTTGGAATTCCGGCAGATAAAGATATAGATGCTACCGGGGCGTGGCATGATTGTGGCATTGTCCAAAAAGCAGTAACCGCCGTTAAAAATGCTGTTCCTGATTTAATTGTTATGGCTGATACTTGTTTATGTGAATATACAAGTCATGGTCATTGTGGTTATTTACAAGTTGGTGATTTAACTGGAAGGGTTTTAAATGATCCAACTTTGGAATTATTAAAGAAAACCGCAGTTTCTCAAGCTCAAGCTGGTGCAGATATTATCGCACCTTCGGGGATGATGGATGGTTTTGTGCAAGCTATTCGCGCAGGTTTGGATGAGGCGGGATTTGAAGATATTCCCATTATGTCCTATGCTGCTAAATATGCTTCGGCTTATTATGGGCCATTTAGAGATGCGGCGGACTCAACACCACAATTCGGGGATAGACGCACTTACCAAATGGACCCGGGTAACGCTAGGGAAGCGCTAAAAGAAATTGAGTTGGATATTGCTGAAGGTGCTGATATGCTCATGGTAAAACCAGCTTTGGCATATATGGATATTATTTGGCGCGTCAAGGAAGCTACTAATTTACCTGTGGCGGCTTACAATGTCTCTGGTGAGTATGCGATGGTGAAGGCTGCGGCTTTAAATGGTTGGATTGATGAGCAGCGCGTTGTTATGGAAACTCTGACTGGCTTTAAACGGGCTGGTGCTGATTTGATTTTGACTTACCACGCTAAGGATGCGGCTCGGTGGTTGTAAGTTAGGATATTATCTCACCCTCCAGGCGCAAAGAGTGTTTTTGTGTTTGGGCGTGAGATTTTTTGGTATATTTTAAACTAAACCCTTACTTTACAGCACATTCCATCTGCGTGAGTTACAGCATTAGCGAGCAAGATGCTCGCACTAAGGATTTTATTAATGACCCTGGCTAACTTCGTTTGAGCCAGGGGTTTCTGCCCGGATTTCTCACAAGCGAAAAAAATCATTCATAAAGAGTAAAACAAAGGAAGTTTATTTGATACATAAATAGCAAAGATGAAAAAAGGAAATCTCCTAAGTATATATTTGAGAAATTTAGTTAAATATCAAGAGCTATTCAGGCAAAGTTTACTGATATAAATAATTGAATATTAAAATTAGACATGACAAAAAAGAGTTAAAAAAACTTTTATCTCTACTCTAAATTAAAGCTAAAAATGAGCGTAATAATCGTCCCAAAAGAATTAACCAGGATTTGGTAACAACTGCAAATAACGGTAAGCAGTAGCATAAATTTTCTACATATACATTTTCGCAGTTTTTGACCCTTTTTTTCTATTTCTTTGTGATAAATCCGGGCTAAACAGCGATTGCTTATCTATAGTGTATAGTTAAAGTAATAACATCAGCTAAATTGGCTTCCATTCCTGCTCCTAAAGATGTAATTTTAGCAGTAGAAGTTGATCCTCGTGTGGTAATTTATCCCCTTGATCAAGATGTGATTGAAATGACTATGAGCTTATATTCTATTAATGAAATGCACGATAGACAAATTGCGACAACTGCGTTAGTTTTAGCTAGTAAGGGTGAAATTGTGCGGTTATTAACCTGCGATAGCGAAGCGCTCCGTAGGAATCAAAATATAACTGCTTCAGGTTTAGTTGCTATTGTTTGGTAGTTTGTAAATGAAGTCTATTTTAGCGATCGCACCCCACACATCCCAAATAGCGAACTGCTTGCAGCAGCGCTTGCGCTATCGCACCCCACACATCCCAAATAGCGATATCTCAAGTAATTATACAGTCACTCTCTCTTGTTTTAGTGAAAGATTTGATTCAGTAAGTTTTTCTTGACTCATCTCCTCTCTTGTAGCACTTTCGCTATTACAAAATTGATCAAATAATTCAAAAAAGTTATTTAGTGCATCTCTTTCATCCGCAGAATAAAAAAGAATAATACTATCCCATCCATGCGAAGAACTAATTTTAAATCCTGTCTGTACCCATTCTTGAAATTGATTAAATTCTAGCTCTTGTTGAGTTGGTGGTAAACCTAAATCTGACCTAGATCCCATATATCCATCTAAAAAAGCTCTTAGTCGAGTAATTGAACATTGACCTAGAAACATTCCTGGTCTTTGTTTAATTCTTTGGAGCATTTCATAGAAATATTCATCGGGAATTAGAGTAATACTATGATTATTGTTTTCCATAATCTTTAACACCTAAAAAGTTTCTTCTGTGATTTGGAACTGCTGCCCGTTATACAGTTTATTATAAAACAGTAAGTTAGCTAACCATTGATTTCTAGTAATTCCATCAGGATGATGATTATCAAATATCATTTCTACTCTATGAACTGCTTGCAGCAGCGCTTCGCTATCGCATCCCCACATCCCAAAAAGCGATCGCTCATCCCCACATATCCAAACAGAGATCGCACTCCCAACAGCCCAAAAGCGATTCCTACGGAGCGCTTCGCTATCGCACTCCTCACATCCCAAACAGCGATCGCGTCCATCGGTAAGTTAATTTTTTTATTAAATTCTGTAGGATTTTTCATAAATTGATTACTCTTAAAGTATGAAAACGTCTACTCAATAGGAAAACTAAAATGATTATTAGTGTTAGCAGACGTACTGATATTCCGGCATTTTTCTCAAAGTGGTTTATTAACCGTATTCGAGCAGGTTATTGTGTAGTTCCAAATCCTTTTAATCGAAATCAACTTTCTCATATAAATCTAACTCCAGAAAATGTAGAAATTATAGTTTTCTGGACAAGAAACCCTAAACCTTTGCTTTCTTATATACAAGAATTAGATGAAAGAGGATATCAATATTATTTTCAGTTTACTGTTATGAACAATCCTAATTTTATAGATACTAATAAATCTGAGTTATCTTATGCTATTAAAACATTTCACCAATTAGCTGATTTAATAGGTTTTCAGAAAATTATTTGGCGATATGATCCTATTGTTTTTAGTGATTCAGGTAAAATTGATTTGAATTTTCATCTTGATCAATATGAAGTTATTGCTAGTCAATTGTCTGGTTATACTCAGAGATGTGTAATTAGTTTTATGGATAAATATCAAAAAAATAATAAGCGTCTAAAGAAAATAGAAAAAGAGCAAAATATTGAGTTTTTGAATTTTGAGAATATTCCTGAAGTTTTTAGTAAATTTATACCCTCATTAGTGAATATTGCAAATACATATAATATGCAAGTTTTTACTTGTTCTGAGTTAATAGATTTAGAGCTTTATGGTATAAATCATGGTAAGTGCATAGATGATGATTATATTCATCAAGTATTTAATATAGAAGTTAATCATCAAAAAGATTCTGCTCAAAGAGAAACTTGTGGTTGTATCAAAAGTAAAGACATTGGTATGTATGATACTTGCTTATTTGGGTGTCAATATTGCTATGCAACCACAAGTTTTGATAAAGCTAGAGAAAATTACCGACTACATCATCCTGAATCACCTTCTTTAATTGGATGGTATGATATTGAAAAGAAATCTGATGTTAGACAATTGGAACTATTTTAATAGTCAATTATTGCCATTGAAGCAACTAATATGGGATATCATCATCTAATAAATCTTCACTACTATATTCACCTTTACGAATCATCAGAAATAAAAATCTAATTCGGTAACGAGGAATTAAACCATCTTCCCCAGTTAGTAGATTTTGTCTAACTATCTCAGGAATTCTTAAGGAAGAAGGAATTTCTAATTCACGCCGTTCAATAATTTGATAATCATTTCTTTGATTATCAATTTTAGCAATATCTTCTAATATTCTCCGATTTTGATCATAAGCAAGCAAATCACCAATAATAATAAAACTATTTAAGGGAGCGCAATCAAGTAAAAACTTGATATTTTCTTGAGTAGTAGATGTATTCCATATTTCATTTAGACAATTTTGAAATATAAAAAGATGGCAATTACTAATAACTTCTGTTATTGGATCAAAGGTATTAGGTGAACATAAATCTAGCTTGCGAACTACTCCAGAAATATCTCCTTTCCATAGTTTGGGAACTACAAAATTTTTGGTAACTTCTCGACTCAATTTCCATTGCTCAGAGGCGATATCATAAATCTGAACTATAATAGATTTAGTTTGCTGAGAATGTTCTGTAAGAAATTGAGATAAACCAGCTACTTCAGGACATGGACCAGCACCAAAAAAGCAAGCGTTTATCTGTTCTGGAAAAGTGAATATTTCTGGAGATAGTCGCAAAATTTCCCAAGTCATTTGGACATAGTGCGGATAGTAGCGAATTAAATAAGCTGCTTGAACTTGAGGATCAGAATAATCTACTTTTACCGTATTTGAGCGATAGGATTTCCATAGGTATTTTGCAGCATTTTGTAAAGATTTAAGATAACTCTCAAATGTCTGATGAAGATTGGGATTATAAAAATCTGGTGAGTTTTTTAATCCTTCTAAAATATACTCGTATAGTTTTTCCATCAAATTGATACACCCTGAGCTAAATTAGTGAATAATTCTAAATGTTAAATTGATTCGTGGCTGAATTTCTTTAGCTGTTTTAGCAATTTGGTGTTGCCAAAAATGCTGAGTTTCACCTTGCATTAGCAGAAAACTACCACTAGCTAAATCAATATCAATCTTGTGATTTTTTGAATGCTTATGTCGTAAGGAAAAACGACGAGTTGCACCAAAACTAACTGAGGCAATTATAGGATTTTTCCCTAATTCTGGTTCATCATCACTATGCCAGGAAACACTATCTTTACCATCACGATATAAATTTATCAGAACACTATTAAAATTAACTTGAGCGATTTCTTCAATCTTGGATTTAATTAAGTTTAATGTTGTGTTCCAAGGTTCTGGATGTTGTTCTATGCCAGAATAAGTATACGATTTTCCTTCATCTCCATACCATGCTGTCAATCTTGGTATAGGCATTTGCTTACCAAAAAATTGGATTATTTCTTGTTTCCAGTTAACACTAGAATATAAATCTGAAAAAAGCTGATTGCCTTCTTTGGCACTAAAAAAATTCGGATATAATATTACTTCTCCATCAGTAGAAATAATAGTTTTTTTGTTAACTTGATTTTCTACCTTCATATTATTAGTATCTGGTAGATAATCCCAAAGACTGATTTGATTATACATGATTTGATTAAATCTCCGTAATTATACATTTAGTGAAATCATCAAACTGAAGAATTTAGGCAGGTATTTCACCTGCCCATCTAAACCTATTCTATACCCTCAATCCGGTTTTCCACCTCCTGATACAACTCTCTTAACCGGTCTAAATTCTCCTCGCTAGTCTCCCAATAACCGCGTCCATTCATTTCCAACAAAGTAGAAACAATCTTGCGGAAAGAATGAGGATTGAGATTCATCAAACGCTTTTGCATTTCCTCATCTTTGATGAAAGTCTCATTCGTGTCCTCATAAACCCAATTATCCACAGCACTTCGCTATCGCAATATTTTCTCTTAACTGGTATAATCATTCCTATAGTTCACTGTTTAAAGAAACTATGCAAATTAAAGAAATGACGGCGGAACAGTTACAAAACCTAATCCGTACTACTGTAGATGAAATGCTAGATGAATACTTCGGTGATCCTGATGAGGATAAGGAAATTAAAGAATCATTCAAGCAAAGTTTATTGGAAATCCGGCGTAAACGTCAAGAAGGAAGACCTACTATTCCTCTAGCCGAAGTTTATAAAAGGTACGGGATAGAACGTTAAATGAGTTATTCTGTAAGTTTTGAATCAGAGTCTATCACTGATTTAGATAATTTAGATCAGGTTGTGCGTCTGCGGATTCTGAATAAAATTCAATGGTTAAGTGTCAATTTTGAGCAGATAACTCCTCTATCTCTTACAGGTCAATGGTCAGGTTTTTATAAGTTAAGAGTGGGTGATTATCGAGTTATTTATGAGTTAGATATAGAAGAACAATTAATCATTATCATTAGAATTGGTCATCGTAGAGAAATTTATTAGATCAACATCCCCGAAAAGCGATTCCTAGGTCGCGCTATCTCTATTCCTTCGGAACGCTATGCGAACGAGACGCTACCGCGAACGCGATCGCACTCCCACATCCCAAAAGCATCAATTAAGCAGACATTAAACGCTGTGTAGGTTCAGGAATTTTTCGACCTAACTCTTGAGCAGTTTCTATCCATTCCTGCATAATAATTTCTATATTTTGCAGTGCTTTTTGATAAGTTTCTCCATCAGCAGCACATCCCGGTAAATCTGGAACTTCTGCGATAAATGATTGGTCTTGTTCACTCCAATAGAAATTAATTTCATAGCGCAGAGTCATCTTAACCTCCTAGCTGATATTTAAGTAACGTTTCACGAACTTGTTTAACTTGATATACTAGGTTTTGATGGATTTATCAGCAGCATTAATTAGTATTTCATCCATCCAAGCATTAATACTTTTTCCAGCTTTTTTAGCTGCTATAAAAATTTTTCTGTGATGTTCTGGAGTAGTTCTAAATGGCAATTTTCCAGAAAAAGGTTTATCAGGTTCTTCTCCCAATTCTTCACAAAAAGCTAGATAGCCATCAATGGAAGTTTCAAATTCTTGACGTGCTTCTTCGACAGTTTTAGCTTTAAAAGTAACAACATCATTAATATCAAGAACTCTTCCAAAAAGTATTCCTGCTTCTACATCTACTTCAATTGATGCTGTATATCCTTTGTAAGTCAACATAATTTTAATAATCCTCACTTAGTTTTTTTGCGATTGATTTTACTACAAACTATTTATGGTTCAATTCCTGCTTTTATCAAAAATTCTCTCACTGATTTCACTGCTCCTTTATCGGTTTCTTTTTCTGGATGTGGTTCATGAAAATAACCTCTAACATCATTTAATTTAACTCTAACTCTTGAACCGCTACCTTGACTAACATCAGCACCTAAAGCTGTAAATAAATTTTCTATATCTTGCCAAATAATATTTGCTGGTACAGGATTTGTAAAAATTAATTCTAAAATCTTTTGCTGTTTATTATTGAGATTCATCCTTTTTTACTTTTAACAGAAGCTAATATATAAGATATCATATTATGATATCATGTCAATAGATAATCTACAGTTACTGGTC
>NZ_VIKZ01000006.1:33311-131001 GCF_009711985.1 Dolichospermum sp. UHCC 0260
TCCCAACATCGCAAACAGCGATACCTTTTGATGATATATTATACTCTGACTATTTCTTGAACTTCATTTAATGGTAATTCTAACATTTCGGCAACTTGTTCAGCCGTTAAACCTATTTTAACTAATTTAGGAATTGTTTGTAATTTTGTCTTTTTTTCAGTTTGTTCAATAATTATTTGATAATCATTTGCGTATAAATTGGTTTTATTGGTTTCTTGAACATCATCATCATCTATAATAGCAGATTCTTCCTTTGACGAATTACCATAAAAGTTAATATTACCTACTTGAATAGGATGTACAAGATGAGATTGTGTATTAGGAATTCCTAATCTTCTAATCGTGACAGAAAAATTTGATCTATTAATATCTTGTCCTAATGTCTTAGATAAAATTTGCCATAATTCATAAGCCTTATCTTTAACATGACCTTTAGTACAATTATAATCTTTAGCTATATCTGGATATTTTTGACCATTTAAAACACCTGTTAAGATAGAAAATTGTAAATTATCAAGATGTTTCCCAGTTTGATTAAAAACTAAATTATCTATATAATCTAATAAATCTTGAGATTCCATAATTGATCACCCTTTAAAGAACTGCTATTTCCGCCATTATAGTTAAAGCATTCATAGTCATACTCTCATGAAATATTAAGGCAATATTTTTAACTATCTCATCTCCCATTATATACCATTAATCTAATTTTTTAGGTTAGGTATTGGTATAATGTATTTAACAAATCTTAAATATTGCTAATTATTAAACCAAAGTCATAACTTGCTCATATTCTTCCTGATGACTTTGCAAAGCATCCCAAACATCAACCTTTTGCTGAAGATTTAACCACAATCTCGGTCTATTTCCCAACGCTTTACCCAAACGAATGGCAATATCTACAGTAATGGATTTTTCACCATTAATAATTTCCTGAATTGTTTGATGAGATACTCCTAAAACTTCTGCAAAATCGTTATAATTAACTTCTAAATCATCTAAAATATCTGCAATTACTTCACCTGGATGTATTGGTTTTGCTAATCTCTCATCAGTTATATTTTGCCAATTATTCATAACTAATACTCCTTTAATTTAATGTAGAGACGTTCCATGGAACGTCTCTACGTTATGTATATCACGTTTCGACATTATGGATATCACATCTTTATAAAATCTGATATCACATCCATAAACCTGATGAATTATTCTTGTCATAATCCCATTTAAGAGGATTATTAATAATATATTCCCTAATCTTATCCACAGATCCATCAGCACGAATAATTTTATCAAAAAATCGCTGTTGCCAAGCAAAATTAGAATAACCATTCATATTACACCAACGGGTAACAGCAGCTTTATATGACCTAATAATTACACTCAATGAACCTGCTTTTGGGGACATTTTCGATAAATTCCTGTAAACATCTGTTTCATCAAAATCATCATCCGATGTTGTAGAATTATCATTCCCATCCGATTTTGTAGAGACGTTCCATGGAACGTCTCTACATTGGGTAACGTCTTTACTTGGGGAAATTTCTTTAGATTCAGGATTATCAATTACAATGATTCCGTGTACATGATTGGGCATAATCACATACGCATCTATATATGTATGTTTAGAATGTTGAGGAATTTCAGCCCAAAATTTTTGTGCTATTTGACCAATTGTTGATAAATGAACTTGACCATTTACAACATCACCAAATAACCATTCACGTTCATAAGTGCATATCGTCACAAAATACCAACCATTTTGTGAATAATCACGATTTGGTAATCTGGTTGATTCAACTCTATATTTATTTTTGAATAATGTCATGGTTTTATTTATATATGTGAAAAATTACGATTAATAAAAATGTGGGTTATGTAATATGAATAAATGACCCACAATATAACGAACAAATTACAAAATGTAAAAACGTTTTACCCAAAATGTAGAGACGTTCCATGGAACGTCTCTACAACATCAAACGTCTCTACATTTATTATCAGAAATTATTCAATCCCTTCAATCCGATTTTCCACCTCCTGATACAACTCACGTAAACGATCTAAATTCTCCTCACTCGTCTCCCAATAACCGCGTCCATTCATTTCCAACAAAGTAGAAACAATCTTGCGGAAAGAATGAGGATTGAGATTCATGAGACGCTTTTGCATTTCCTCATCTTTGATGAAAGTCTCATTCGTGTCCTCATAAATCCAATTATCCACAGCACCAGCAGTCGCACTCCAACCAGTAGTATTAACCAACCGCTTAGAAAGTTCGCGCACACCTTCGTAACCGTGAGACAACATCCCCTCATACCATTTGGGATTTAACAACTTCGTCCGCGCATCTAAACGCACAGTTTCCGATAAAGTTCTCACCTGTGCATTCGCGGTAGTTGTATCTGCAATATAAGACGATGGTTTCTTACCATCTGCACGCAGACTTGCCACTAACTTAGTCGGATCTGAGTCAAAATAGTGGGAAACATCTGTTAAACTGATTTCCGAAGAATCGAGATTCTGGAAAGTTGCATCAGCAGTCTTCAAAGTAGTTTCAAAAATCTCCCTTGACTCATCCATAACCCCAGGATTATCAGAATTGAAAGAGAAAGATTTCCGTTTCAAATACATTTCCTGTAACTCAGCTTCACTATCCCAAGTGCTATTCTCCACCGCTAAGTTAATATTAGAAGAATAAGAACCAGAAGCATTAGAGAAAACGCGAGTTGCAGCTTGACGCAGATTTATTCCCATGTCCTCCGCTTGTTTCAAAGCGTGCTTGCGGACAAAGTTCATTTCCAAGGGTTCATCAGCTTCTGCTGCCATTTTCACACCTTGATCCAGCAAGTTCATTTGGTTAATGAACAAGTCGCGGAATACACCGGAACAATTGATCACTACATCAATTCTAGGACGACCCAATTCTTCCAAAGGTATCAATTCCAACTTGTTCACCCGTCCCAAAGCATCGGGAACTGGACGCACTCCCACCATCCACATAATTTGGGCGAGGGATTCGCCGTAGGTTTTGATGTTATCTGTACCCCAGAGGACACAGGCGATGGTTTCTGGCCAGTTGCCATCATTTTCTGACTTGTTTCGTTCTAGCAGCCTATCCACGACGATTTTCGCCGATTGGACTGCGGCAGATGTGGGGATAGATTGGGGATCTAGTGCGTGGATATTTTTACCTGTGGGTAATACGTCAGGATTACGGATAGGATCACCACCAGGACCGGGGAGAATATACTCACCTTCTAAACCTTGCAATAAGCCACCAAGTTCGTTATCTGCACAAACTTGTTTTAAGCAAAATTCCAAATATTCAAACAGGGGTTTTAACGCAGAATTATCAACTTTGGGATAACCTGATTTGTGCAAAGATTCTACCCAAGGTTCTTTTCTACCCATATTGAAGAAGTTCAACTTGGAAACCGCTATCACTCTACCTTCTGCGTCAATTTGTTCTTGAACTAAGGCTGTAACAGCCGCACGGGTAGCGAGGGTGATATCTTGTAATAGTTGCACATCTGCCAAAATTCCGGCATCATTGTTCTTGTAGATATCCTCAATGTTGCGACCGAGACTTTTGGCAATAATTCCCGGTAAACCTTGAATTTCTTCCTCTTGTCGATCTAAACTAGCTATATTGACCAGAGTAGCGATCGCTTCTTCGGCACTAGGAGGCTTACCAATCACGTGCAGTCCACAAGGTAACAAGCGCGATTCAATCTCCATCAACCGCCGATAAACGCTACCAACAATGTTATCCCGTTCTTCCGAGGACATATCCTTAGAATCGGTTTCTGGTAACTCAATATCCTTGTCTAAGTTGACAATGCGGCATTTATCCATGATGGAATTGACAATGGAAACGCCCCGGCCAGTGTCTTTCAAAGTTTGGTAAGAAGCAATTAACTCGCTGAGTTCTTTCAAACCCTTGTATAAACCAGCATTTTCCGCAGGTGGTGTCAGGTAAGAAATTGTTTCTGCATAACTACGACGTTTAGCAATTGTGGCTTCACTGGGGTTATTAGCTGCGTAATAATACAGGTTAGGAATTGAGCCAATTAGTTGATCTGGGTAACAATCACCAGACATTCCCATTTGCTTACCGGGCATAAATTCCAACGAGCCATGAGTACCAAAGTGTAACACAGCATCAGCGCCCCAAATCCGTTCTAGATAGGTGTAGTAAGCTGCAAAACCGTGGTGGGGACTTGCGGAACGGGAGAATAACAACCGCATGGGGTCGCCTTCATAACCAAATGTCGGCTGGACTCCAATGAAAACATTACCAAATTGTTTCCCATAAATCAACAGATTTTGTCCGTCGCTGTTGAGGTTTCCGGGAGGTGGTCCCCAGTTCTCTTCTAAGCGGTGGGAGTAGGGTGTCAGTGCTTCATATTCTGGCACAGACATTTTGTAAGCAACGTTGAGTTCGGGGCTGTTGTATTGTGCTTGTGCGTCGTGGATGACTTGTTCTAGCAATTCTTGGGCGTTTGCAGGAATGTCTTGCACGTCGTAACCGTTGTTTCTGAGTCCTTGTAAAACCTCGAAGATAGAACCGAATACGTCTAAATATGCGGCTGTACCCACGTTACCTTTGTCGGGAGGGAAGCTGAAAACGGTGATGGCAACTTTCTTGTCTAATTTGGGTTTGCGGCGCAGATTTGCCCATTTTAAGGCGCGTTGGGCAACTATTTCTACTCGGTCTTGTAAAGCGATCGCTTTCCCAGTTGCTCCATCTTTACCTGATAAGATAATCGGCTCAATTGCGCCGTCTAGTTCGGGTATAGCAATCTGTAAAGCCACTTGAATGGGATGTAACCCCAAATCGCTATCTAGCCATTCTTCGGTGGTTTGGAAGACCAAAGGCAAGGCAACCATGTAAGGACGATTTAACCTTTTTAATGCTTCAATGGCTTTAGGATGATCCTGTCTAGCGGGTCCACCCACCAAAGCGAAACCAGTTAAAGATACCACCGCATCTATTAACTGCATTTTTGTAATTGGTTCATAGAAGTAAGCTTCTATTGGTTTAGAGAAATCCAAACCACCAGCAAAAACAGGGAGAACTCTTGCCCCTAAAGATTCCAATTCCTGCACAATTGCCACATAATGGGCATCATCGCCGGTAACGAGGTGAGTCCGTTGTAAAACCAAACCTACACAGGGTGCAAGGGGGTCTTTCAGGTCTTGGGAAATGTCCTTGCGGGCAGAATACCAGTTCAGATATTCTCGCACATCCTCAAACATAGTCGGCGCTAAAGGATGCCAAATCCCCATGTCGGGATAAACAACTGGTGCTTCATACTTAGCAGCAGCAAAGCTTTCTTTTTCCGCGCCTTTCAATACGTATTTATCAGCCAGCATCAGCAAGAAGTTTTCCAGATTTTCGGCTGAACCACCTAGCCAATACTGAAAACTGAGCATGAAGTTTCTCGCGTCTTGTGCTTTTTCCATGGGGAGGAATTTCAGCACTTGGGGGAGAGTCCGCAATAACTTCAACATTCCGTCTTGGAAACCAGCGCCAGATTTTTCTTTGCGCTTTTTCATGAAGTTAGCGATCACGCTCTTGGATTGTCCTAACTGCGCCAAAGAGAAGCTACCCATTTTATTGAGGCGCATAACTTCGGGCATGGAGGGGAAGACAACGGATACATCTAGGTTATCACGATGGGGTTCGACTGCGGCAACTACTTTTTGTGCTAAGTCTTCTATAAAAATTAGAGAAGCAATGAATATATTAGCACTGGCTATATCGCGTTTCAACTCCTCATAGTTTTCAGAGTTGCGTAGTTCTTCAATCAAGTATCCACTGATTTCTATGGCTACGCTAGGATGATTAGCGTTAATTTCCCGTACCGCTTGCGATAATGCACTTTGGTATTGGGATTCTAGCACGACATAGACAACCTTGATTAATTTACGTCCCCGTAAATCGTCAGGTGCAATATGCCTAATAGTGGACTTGACTTGGGTAAACATTCAAATAAGCTCCTTTAAGGCGTGTTTTTGTGGAGTTCATCACGGTTGATATGGCCGTTTGTAACTGCAATTATTTTCGGCAATAAGAGTTTTTTAGCAGAAAACTCGGATTCTGTGGGGGTTTTGTCCTATATCTGACACAAAATGATATAGAAAACAACATATTTATTCATGAATCTTAACAAAGAATGCAGGTTCTCTCACTTGTTTTTAAATTTTGTTTACAATAGTTATGGTGTTATGTAACAAAACGTTAGTGCTGACAGTATTGTGATATTCTGGTTTTGAGTTGGGAGCGATCGAGTACCCTGTCGGAAACAAACTACGCGGTAGCGGCTCAACCTCACCTTTATACCTAACCAATAAAAGGTAGTTTTTATGATTCGTCAACTTTTGAGTATTTCCATGTTGGCTACAGTTCTTATGGTGGTAATGAATATACAAACTCCTGTTCAAGCCAAACCAAAAACTTACAAGTGTGAAAGTTATAAAACAATAGATGGTCAATGGCGATATCGTATTTCTCCTTCACTTCAGGGAAGTTTTGGCAATACTCCAAATAGTCAAAATTTTATGAATTGTTTTATTCCAGTTTCTAACAAAAAGTGTAGATACGATAACAATACTGGAGATGGCTGGCATGAATGCGGTAAATGTAAAAAAGCTCCAAATGATCCCTTCAATTTTTGTCTAAGAGAAGGCTACGGTGAAATCATTGAAGTTCCTAACAGAGGTCGTTATCGTGCCTTTCGGACAGGAACTAATATTGTTTTAGATTAGGATAATTTGAAGGTTAAGCATAATAAAACCTGTATTTCCGACTGGACAGCAAAGTCGGCACTCCAGTGCAATTAATATTCTCAAGTGCGATCGCTGTTTGAGGATGTTGGGGTGCGATTATGATTTTTTGTCAGAATCAGGATAACCAGGATTAAAGGATTCACAGGATGTTATTTAATAATTGTTGGTGAAAATTTGGGGATGATTTTGTTTATTCTGATATGGCTAACGCCACGCTACGCTATCAGACAATTACAACATTAACCACCAACAAACAAATGAGCAATTACATCCTGTACATCCTCAAATCCTGGACATCCTGATTCAGACAAAAAATCCGCGTTTATCTGCGTTCAACCCTTAATCAAGAAAAATAGGCGATCGCTTATATTATAGATTCAATGGTATATAATATGATATAGTTAAAATTACAGCCTTATTTTTCAATGAGGATATGACAATGAATGCTTTAACTGTCAATTTAGATTCAGTAATAAAAATGACTGATGAGCAGTTTTTTCAGTTATGTCAAAACAACCGCGAATTGAGATTTGAAAGAAATGCAAATGGAGAGTTAATAATTATGCCACCAACGGGAGGAGAAACGGGAAATCGTAATGGTAGATTAAATCAACAGTTATTTAACTGGACTGATGCTGATGGTACTGGCATTGCTTTTGATTCTTCTACTTGTTTTAAGTTACCAAATGGTGCAGATCGTTCTCCTGATGCTTCTTGGATTAAGTTAGAAAGATGGGATGCTTTAACTGATGAGGAAAAACAAAAGTTTCCTCCTATTTGTCCTGATTTTGTGATTGAGTTACTTTCTCCTAGTGATAGTTTGAAGACTACACAGGAAAAGATGAAGGAATATATAGATAATGGTGTACGTTTGGGTATATTAATTAATCGTAAATCTCGTCAAGTGGAGATTTATAGATCAGGTAAGGAGGTTGAGGTTTTGGATTCTCCTCCTACGGTTTCGGGGGAAGATGTTTTAAAGGGTTTTGTTTTGAATTTGGGGATGATTTGGTAAAATCATACAGTTATGAAATAGTTATGAAGTTGTTATTTTGTTATATATACAATTAACAATATCTTTTAAATAGACTGACTTTTCAGTGTCTAACTTTCCAACTTCCTCTTCTGATATCCATATATCAAATTCTTCATTAAAAGCCATCAATAGCTCCTGGGCATCACAACTATCACCATCACAAGTTCCCCACACCCATCTATAACGTCTCTCGTCTTCATAACGATAATTTGAAACTGGAATAAAAGTCTTAGCGTCACACAAGGTATGTGCAAATATTTTAGTTTCCAGAATTTTCATAAATAATTCTGTATTGAAAATTTTCTCCTCATCTAATTCATCAAAAGCATAATAATCGTAATGTTCACAACATAGTTTATGGATTATTATAAAAATATCTAGTTTGGTTGTATCAAAATTTAACTCTTTTGGTAAACTGTCAATAAAATTAGTAATTTTACGTTTTTTTTCTAATCTAATTTTTTCCTGATGAGCTTTTTCTTCTTCATCTTCATCTGTAATTCTGATTATTTCTTGATAAGCCTTTTCCTGTTCAGCTTTAATTTTCATCATTTTTCGATAAGCAATCATTTCTTGATGAGCTTTTTCTTCATCTTTTTTAAGTTGCTCTTTCATATCTTTAATTCTCTGATCAACTATATCTCTAGCAAAAGACATAGTAACTTTATATCCACTTTGATTATAAATCGCACTGACTATATCCCAAACAATTTCATCTTTATTAGCTTCAAGTCTTTGTAGATTTTCCTGAGATTTTTGTAAATTTTTATCTAAATATTTATTGATCGCAATTTTTAAAATATTGGACTCATAAACTTGTTCGGAATTATCCATGATAATAATTTTACCTCAAAAAATCAACAATATCTATTGTAAAACAACATAGTCAATAGCGATCGCTGTTTGGGGATAAGTTGGGAGAGCGATAGCGAAGCGCGACCTAGGAATCGCACTTTAGGAATAAGTTGGAATTGCGATAGCGAAGCGCGACCTAGGAATCGCTTAAAATTAGGGGGTTGTGAGCGATCGCGTTCGCGGTAGCGTCTCGTTCGCATAGCGTTCCGAAGGAATAGAGATAGCGCGACCTAGGAATCGCTGTTTGGGGATGTTGGGGTGCGATAGCGAAGCGCTCCGCAGGAATCGCGCTTATATATTAACTATATATTTCTTTCAAGGCAAAATCTCAAAACAATCACAATGCTGAGGTCGAAATAATCTAAAATCTCGCTGATCTAAAGTCAATATTCTTTTAATATCAAAACGTTCAGCTATAGCCATAACACTTGCATCTACAAAATCAATCCGACTATCTGCATATTCATCCAAAATTTCCGCAACACGCACCAAATCTTGATCTGTCAAAGCTACTAAAATAAATCTACTTGCAGATAGTCCTTTTAAGAAAGCGACTAATGTTGCTGAACCTGCATTACGTCCTACTAAATAAGCCACTTCTGCTAATACTGTTTGTGGCAATAAAATTTGTTTTTGTTGTGTGTATACTGGTGTTACACTATTGTGCATTGTGTCCAAACGATTCAACAATGCGACAACAAAGCCAGTATCAGCTACTGCTGGGGTTCTTTCCATGTCCAACCTGATTTCTCTGTCACTTCATTTTGAAGAATATCTTCGGAATTAATAGCTAAATCAGGTGTGGCTGCAAATAAGCCAATTAATGGATCAGATACAGCATCATTAACTGTTTCTAGTGATTGGATTTCCAGGTATGATCTGACAGCTTCACTAATAATTGATTCCGGTGATTGACCACGGTTACTAGCCAGATTGATCAGTTTTTCGAGTAAAGTCTGTTCTGGATTCCAGTTAAATGTAGATTTCACAAGATAATTTCTCTCTTATTAACCACAAATAATATTATAACAAATAAGTGCAATTTTATTAACTAATTATTTGCTTAGTGTCTTAATGAAGAAGCGCGACCTAGGAATCGCCGAAAATTAGGGTATTTGTGAGCGATAGCGAAGCGCTGCTGCAAGCAGTTCGTTTAAAATTAGGGGGTTGTGAGCGATCGCCTAGAGTGAGCTACCATTTATTTAGTCATTGTTAGGATCAGAATTGATTATGACTACATCTCTCAACATCAACGAAGCCTTACTAAATGAGGCGTTGGCACTTGACAATCAGGTGAACATTGATTCTTTAGTAGAAACAGCGCTGCGCGAATATATTCAACGTCGTAAGCGGCTCAAAGTATTAGACCTCTTTGGGACTATCGAGTATGACGAAGGCTATAACTATAAGCAGCAACGTCATCAAGCATGAGCATTATTGTTGATACTTCCGTTTGGTCACTGGCTCTACGTCGGAAAACACCACCTGATTCTTCCCCAGCAGTCACAATATTGCAGAATTTAATCACTAATGACCAAGTTGCTTTACTAGGCGCGATTCGCCAGGAAATTCTTTCTGGAATCCGCAATTTTGAACAGTTTACCCGTCTGCGAGATTACCTTCGAGCTTTCCCTGATTTAGAACTCATGCCAGAAGACTACGAACTTGCCTCTGAGTTTTTTAATACCTGCCGCAGTAAAGGCATTCAGGGTTCAAATACTGATTTTTTGATTTGTGCAGCTGCTCATCGTCGCAGCTACAGCATCCTCTCCACTGACAATGATTTTCAGAATTTTCTAGTACATATTCCTATTATTTTATTACCTGTTGAGGGTTAATGCGACCTAGTAATCGCCATTTAGGCATAAGTTGGGAGTGCGATAGCGAAGCGCGACCTAGGAATCACTGTTTAGGATGTTGGTGGGAGTTGTGAGCGTAAGCGTTGCACGACCTAGGAATCGCTGTTTGGGAATGAGTATTAAAAAATTAATTTATTGAACGATATAATATAAATAAGAATTAGATTTTTCCAAAGCACAAACAGAGTAAACATCATGCAAGAAAAATTAACCGACTATCAACAAGAACTAACAGAACGCATTTCTCATGTTGTAGATAAACTATTTCGTGGTAGTAGTTTCTACATGGTGAAATTAGATCAACATGAAATGACTGAAATGTTGATAGAATTATTTAGCAGATTTTCCCCAGAAGAAATGAGAGCAATTAAAGAACATGATTTAACCAGAAGAATTGATAAAATTCTTGTGTTAGAAGCTGTTGCTGGGACATTAAACGATTTAACACCAGAAGAAATAGCGATTTTTGATGCAGCAGTAGCAGGAAAATAAAACCGTGAATTATTTACTAGATTCAAATATCGTTAGTTACATTTTAAAAAAGAATGCCATTGTAGATAATAAACTCCGAGAAGTCAATATTCAGGGAAGAATGGTATTTATTAGCTGCATTACTTATTATGAAATCAAGAGAGGACTTTTATCTATTAATGCTGTCAAGCAATTGTCCGAATTTCATATCTTTTTTCAAAAATATCAAACATTGTTTTTAGATGATTTAGAAATTATTGAAAAATCCTGTGAAATTCATGCCAAATTAAAAGTCAAAGGTACTCCTATCCAAGATGCTGACATTTTAATAGCAGCTACAGCAATTGTCCGCGATTTAATTCTCGTTTCTAATGATTCTGATTTATTAAGAATTGAAGGACTTAAATTAGAAAATTGGTTGTGATAAAAATTTAGGAATAAGTTGGGAGAGCGATAGCGAACGCGAGTGCGTCCCGGAGGGAACTAGCGCTTCTGCAAGCAGTTCGCGTAAAATTGGGGTAGTGCGATAGTGAAGCGCGACCTAGGAATCGCTGTTGTGGGGATGTGTGGGAGTGCGATATTTTATTTTATTATTAGCAAAGCTACAAGAGAAATACTAAAATAAATAAAGTAATTCAGTTGAGAGCATTTATGCAACAAATTAACACATTTGAAGAAGTTCTCAATCTAGTGACTGATCTACCACTTGATCAACAAGAACTACTAATTAATATCCTACAACGTCGAATAGCTGATATGCGACGAAAAGAATTAGCAAATTCATCACAGGAAGCACTAGCTGAATTTAGAACTGGTAATCTTAAACCTCAAACCGCAATTGAAGCGATCGCTGAGTTGAGAACTTACTTAAATACTAATGAAACATAATGAGAAAACTGGTTCTTACTTCTCGCTTCAAGCGATCTTTGCGAAAATTCATCAGACATGATCAGAATTTACAAGCACGTATTGAGGAAACATTACAGCAAATGGAAACAGATTTATTTGCTTCTAACCTTGCTACTCATCAGTTAAAAGGTGAGTTTGATGGTTTACGTGCTTGTTCCTGTGGATATGACTGTCGGATTATTTTCTCTATGGAAAAAGATGATGAAACTGGTGAAGAAGTATTGGTTCTTTTAAATATAGGTTCTCATGATGATGTCTACTAAAAGAGATTGATCGCTGTTTAGGATGTTGGTTGGGAGAGAGATCGTTTAAAATTAGGGGGTTGTGTGCGATCGCGAAGCGCGACCTAGGAATCGCTGTTTGGGGATGTTGGGGTGCGATAGCGAACGCGAGTGCGTCCCGGAGGAAACTAGCGCTGCTGCAAGCAGTTCGTTTAAAATTAGGGATTTATGAGCGATAGCGTTCGCGGTAGTGTCCCGGAGGGAACTAGCGCGACCGAGGAATCGCTGTTTGGGGATGAATATTAAAAAATTAATTTATTGAACGATATAATATAAATAAGAATTAGATTTTTCCAAAGCACAAACAGAGTAAACATCATGCAAGAACAATTAACCGACTATCAACAAGAACTAACAGAACCCATTTCTCATGTTGTAGATAAACTATTTCGGGGTAGTAGTTTCTAGATGGTGAAATTAGATCAATATGAAATGACTGAAATGTTGATAAAATTATTTAGCAGATTTTCCCCAGAAGCAATGAGAGCAATTAAAGAACATGATTTAACCAGAAGGATTGGTAAAATCTTAACATTAGAAGCTGTTGCTGGGACATTAAACGATTTAACACCAGAAGAAATAGCGATTTTTGATGCAGCAGTAGCAAGAAAATAAAACCATGATTTTTTTACTTGATTCAAATATCGTTAGCTATGCGTTAAAGAAAAATACAACCATAAATAATAAATTGAGAGAGTTAAGCTTTCTTGGTTCAGAAATATTTATTAGTTGTATAACCTACTATGAAATTAAAAGAGGTTTGATATCTCTCAATGCTACTAAACAATTAGTAGATTTTCATGGATTTTGTAATGATTATCCTGTATTATTGTTAGATGATTTAGAAATTATTGAAAAATCCTGTGAAATTCATGCCAAATTAAATTTTAAAAACATCTTTTTTTTGACTGAGCTTTAAACGTTTCTTATCTGTTCCCTGTTCCCTTCTTTTGTTTTTTTTATACATCAATTTATCTGTATTTACGTTTAGATATTGGTGATTTTTAGATACATAGCCAAGTGATTATGTATCTACAGCAGCTTGATCTAAAGATTAGTTTCCACCAAATTATGATCTAAGATTAAACCACCTTGCTCAGTAATTCTTTTCGCTGCATCTAAAAGATACTCATAATAGGTATGAGCAATAATGGATAATTGCTTACCAGCAGGATAAACCATATACCAAGTGCGTTTAATGGGAAAGTGCTGGACATCTAAAATGCTAAATTCCGCAGTGTCCGTGAGTAAAGTATGACGGGATAATACGGATATACCTAGACCACCAGCGATCGCTTGCTTAATCGCTTCATTACTCCCCAATTCCAACTTCACCTTCACTTTTACCCCATGTTCCTCAAATAGACTTTGGACAGCGCTGCGAGTTCCTGAACCCGGTTCACGCATAATAAACGGTTCATCACCTAAACGTTCAATAGGAATATTTTTTTCCTTCGCTAAGGGATGATTAGCTGGTGCAAAAACTACTAAAGGATTTTCTAAAAATGGCTGAAAACTGACATCGAAATGATCGGGAATCTGACTCATAATATACAAGTCATCTAAATTACTCATCATCCGATCTAAAATCAGTTCATGATTTGTGACTTGGAGAGAAATATCAATCCCAGGGTAAAGCTGACAAAAAGGCCCCAACAATCTGGGAATAATATACTTTGCTGTGGTAATTGCTGCCAGCCTTAATTGTCCTTGCTTTAGTCCTTTTAAATCTGCAATCGTCATTTGAAACTTGTCCATAGTCTCAAAAATTTGCCGACAAGTAGCAAATAATTCCCGTCCTGCTTGTGTCAAATATAAACGCTTTCCTACCTGTTCAAATAATGGCAAACCTACGGATTTCGTCAACTGTTTAATTTGCATGGATATGGTAGGTTGAGTCAAAAACAACTCTTCCGCAGCGCGTGTAAAACTACCATGCCGGGCAGCAGCCTCGAACACCTTCAACTGGTGCAATGTCGCTTGGTTCAAGCCGATTCTCCTCTGATAACAATTTTTATATATAGTATAGTATTCTGTAACACTAATAAAATTTTGAGTGTTATTTATACAAAGTTCTCAAGTCCAATATTAAATCTCTCACATAAAAACAAAAATCTATAACTGAAGATTATCCAGAAATTTTCTGTCTTTGGGCTTCATATAACATTAAAGCAGCAGTGATTCCTACATTCAAGGATTCCACCCCAGGATTAAGAGGAATTTTTACTTGAATATCTGCCAACGCGGCTAAATCCGCTGATAATCCTGCCCCTTCGTTACCCAATAATATTAAACTAGGTTTACACCAATCTACCTGCCAATAAGTTAAATCGGCATGAGGTAAGGTAGCTACTACCTGCATTCCTGCTTGCTGACTTTGTTGAACTGTGGCTTTCAAATCTCCACTTACAGCCATATTCAAACGAAACCATTGCCCAGCAGAAGCGCGTAAAACCTTGGGATTATCTAAGTCTACACTATCTTCACTTAACCACAAACCTGATGCACTTGCCGCTGCGGCTGTGCGAATCATCGTCCCCAAATTACCAGGATCTTGGACAGTTTCCAAAGCCAGAACTAAACCAGTAAACGGAATTTGTCTTGCTTGTGCTTCTCGTTGAGCTATCGCCACTATACCATCAGGATTGACAGTTGTTGCCATTGCTGCTAAAACTTCTGGACTAACAATTTCAACACGATAGCATTGACCACAAATAATTTTCCACAATTGGGGATGGGTTTCCTGCCATTGAGGAGTACAACATACCGCATCTAAAGGATAGCTAACCGCACAAGCTTCTTCTAATAAATGCGTTCCTTCCAATAAAAAAAGCTGTTGCTTATTTCTCTCCTTGGTGGAGTGCAACTTGCGGATTTGTTTAACTAGGGAATTTTGTAAACTTGTTAACACAATCTTAGATTTGAAATTTCGGATTTGAGATCAATCCAAAATTGATATACTGATATGCGGAACCCGGGACTTGAACCCGGAAGCCCGTGAAGGCACTAGAACCTGAATCTAGCGCGTCTGCCAATTCCGCCAGTTCCGCTGGAATTGAATCTTATTTACAATTTATCATTATGTCCTAATCATTTTCATTTGTCAAGAAAAAATTTGCCAGAATAGACATCTAGCTAATCCCCATTTTTCCAATTAAGCTGACATACTGCATGATAGAATTTAACGACTTTATGGCATTTGACAACTTCAAGAAAAATCTTCCGGCTTTTAGCTAGATGATTGTCGAGATAGAATCAAAACCAACATCAAACATTTATAATTACTTACTTTTGGAGGTAGGCTTATTAATTCTTCTAGCAGCTTACCAGATGCCAAATCTTCACTAGAAGCAGACTCCTCAGTCTTGCAAATCAGTGGAGGGCATTCTTTGGGCGGTCATGTAAACATTAGCGGGGCTAAGAATTCCGCACTGGTAATCATGGCGGGAACGTTCCTCTGTTCTGGCGATTGTCGCATTCGCAACGTTCCTTTATTGGCGGATGTAGCGCGAATGGGACAAGTTCTATCAGCTTTAGGATTACGTTTAAATAGAGAAGGGGACATTTTAGATGTTGATGCGCGGGAAATTACCACATCTAAAGCCCCTTATGAACTCGTTACCCAACTGCGAGCCAGTTTTTTTGCCATTGGTCCAATTTTAGCCCGACTAGGAGTTGCACAAATGCCCTTGCCGGGTGGTTGTGCCATAGGGGCTAGACCGGTAGATTTGCACGTCAGAGGACTGCAAGCAATGGGCGCAGAGGTGCAAATTGAACATGGTATTTGTAATGCTTATGTTCCCGGAAATAATGGTAGGTTAAGAGGCGCGAAAATCTACTTAGATACTCCCAGTGTCGGTGCGACGGAAACCTTGATGATGGCTGCTACTTTAGCAGATGGAGAAACCATCCTTGATAATGCTGCCAGAGAGCCAGAAGTAGTTGATTTAGCTAACTTCTGCAACTCAATGGGAGCAAAAATTCAAGGTGCGGGAACAAGTACAATTACTATAGTTGGCGTACCTAAATTACACTCAACCGACTATACTATTATTCCTGATCGCATTGAAGCAGGGACTTTGTTAATCGCTGGAGCAATTACCCGCTCTGAAATTCTTCTATCCCCAATTGTACCGGATCATTTAATCCCAGTTATTGCTAAATTGCAAGAGATTGGCGTGTCAATTATTGAGGAAGGAAAAGATTGCTTACGGATTTTACCAGCGAAAACTCTCAAGGCTATAAATATTGATACCTTGCCTCATCCTGGGTTTCCCACGGATATGCAAGCACCTTTTATGGCTTTACTAGCTGTAGCAGAAGGTGACAGTATCATTAATGAATCAGTCTTTGAAAATCGCTTGCGTCATGCTTCCGAATTGAATCGTTTGGGTGCAGATATCCGTGTTAAAGGTAATACTGCTTTTGTGCGGGGAGTGCCAATGTTATCAGGCGCACCAGTTATAGGTACAGATTTAAGAGCTTCCGCAGCCTTAGTTATCGCCGGATTAGCAGCATCTGGAACAACAACAGTGCAAGGATTACACCATTTAGATCGGGGTTATGATCGTCTGGATCTGAAGTTGCAGCAATTAGGAGCAAAAATTATTCGTGTAAATGAAGCGTCAAAAGATGCAGATTTACTTGTTAATAACATTAATCCCCCAGCCTCAGTTTCTATCTAAGGTTTGAGTATTTTGTTGTTGTAAACTTAATGGCGATCGCTCTCCGTATTGTGCGAAGTGCGATCGCTTTTGGCTATTGATTAAATTTGACAAAGTTGCTAAAATCCTGGACATCCTGATCCGGCTTGCACCACACTAGTACCGCAGGGCGGAAGTCAAAAGTCAAAAGTCAAAAGTCAAAACTAATATACAGTAGGCTTTTTGGCGATTGAATATGGTTGCTTTATTTACGCCGCAGTGTGCTAGGCTATCAGAGGTTGTTTGAAAAGTATTATATCAAACCAGTAATCTCCAAAAACCTAACCCCCCTACCCCCCTTCCCTGCAAGGGAATGGGGGTTTTAAAGCCTCTCCCCTTGCAGGGGAGAGGTTTGGAGAGGGGTCAGTCTATACATTCAAAACTTTTCAAACACCCTCTCAGACAATTTCACCATCTATTTCCCCCTTTCCCGATGATTAGCAGCTTGTAATAATAAAGATTCAGCAAAAGAAATTGCCTCATTTGCCGATTTACCACCAGCTAACTGAGCCAATTCTTCCCGACGAGTAGTTAAATTATCCAAACTTGTCACCCTCACCACAGTCCGCTGTTCATCATTACTATTTCTGGCTTTATTAATAACTAATTTATCAACGCGAAAATGACGATCTGCCATTGCGGCAACTAGAGGCTGATGAGTTACACATAATACTTGATGTCCTTGACTAAGTTGGTGCAATTTTTCCGCTATAGCTTGGGCAACTCTACCAGAAACTCCCACATCAATTTCATCAAATATCATTGTTCCCACTTCATTTCCTTGATGGAAACAAGCTTTTAAAGCTAGTAAAAAACGGCTCATTTCTCCACCAGAAGCAATTTCTGTTAATGGTTGAATAGGTTCACCGGGGTTAGGACTAAACATAAAAGTAATTTTATCTGCACCTGTAGCTGCGGGAGAAATGGGGACAATTTCTACTTTAAATTTCACCTTATCCATCGCTAACGGCTTGAGTTCAGCTAATAACCGAGATTCTAAATTAGCCGCAGTTTGCCGCCGTAATTGGCTTAATTGGTGACTAATTTGTTGGAGTTCTTGTAAAGATAATTGTTCTTGTTGTTCTAAAGTTTCGATAGATTGTTCACTATTATTTAATTCAGCTAATTCAGTTTGAATACGTTCATAATAAGAAATAGCTTCCGTCAGAGTCGGTCCATATTTGCGACAAATTTGTTTTAATTCCCGTATCCGTTCATCCACCTCTTCCAACCGTTGCGGATCTGCTTCTAACCCTTCTCCATAAATACTAATTTGTCTCCCCACTTCCATTACCGCTGCAACGGCATCTCGCACCAATTCCAACAAAGATTGTAATTGAGAATCATACTCCACCATGTGAGTTAATGTCATCTCTCCATCGGCTAATAAATCAGCAGCAGTCCGAGTTTCCTGATCATCTTGATACAAAGCCTGATAAACTTTGTAACTCATTTGTTGTAAATCCACAACATGATTCAGGCGTTCCCGTTCTTGATTTAATTGTTCCATTTCCTGGGCATCATCAAGATTAGCAGCGCCCAATTCTTGGACTTGATATGTTAATAAATCCAATTGTTGCAGCCGTTCCCGTTCCGATGTCCGGCGTTTTTCCAGCGCTTGCCGGGCTTGTTGATATACAATGAAAGCAGCAGCGACATTTTGGCGTTTGTGCAACAAAGCATCACCACCATATAAATCTAACCAATCTCGAACTTGGGCAGATTGTCCCACTTGTACCGTTTGCCCTTGTGCCGTAATTTCTACCAAGTTATCCCGTAATCCTGCCATTAAGGGGCGATTCACCAGTACCCCATTCACCCGTGACCGACTGCGGATATTACTGGTAGTAGTGGCAATTTCTCGACTAATGATCACAGCATGATCATCGGTTAAATCAATTTCTTGTTCACTCAACCAAGCTGCTAGGGGCGGAGTAACGCTAAAAGTCGCCTCCACTATAGCGCGATTTGTGCCAGTTCTAATCACCCGACTAGAGACTTTACCACCTAAAACCGCATCAATAGCATCTAATATAATTGATTTTCCTGCGCCGGTTTCTCCCGTCAACACATTCAAACCCGCACCAAAATCCAATTCCAAATGATCAATTAAGGCGAAATTTTCAATTCTTAAATATAGCAGCATTTAAATAATCCTTACTATTGCAGATTTACCCGGTTTCAAATTATGTTTCGCGCAAAGGCACAAAGAAGCAAAGGCGCAAAGGTGAAGATTTTTAATTTTCCTTTTTTCTACTTCAATATGGCTATTAGCAACGCTCAAAACTTAGAGGTGTAAGGGTTTAGTTCAGGCTTTACCCTACCTGTAGAATCAAACTTAGGCTATGGGAAACATAGTAATGGTTGTATCTCCACTCCCAGCCGCTAATATTTTACCATCTGGACTAAAAGCAATTGAGTAAATTACAGAATCGGTACATTTTACGCTGGAAATTTCTTCTCCACTAGCGACTGACCATAATTTCACTGTTTTATCTTTACTAGCGCTCGCTAAAATTTGTCCATTGGGACTATATGCAACGGAACAAATATGATCAGAATGTCCTGATAAGGTTTTAATTTCTTGACTAGTTTCTAGATTCCAAAGTTTAATAGTTTTGTCTTGACTACCACTAATTAAAGTTTTTCCGTCGGGACTAAATGCTAGAGAAGTAATCCCTCCAAACCAATCAGAATGTCCTGTTAATGTTTTCACTTTATTTTCAGCTAATTGTAAAATCCTGATAGTTTTATCATTACCACCTGCACTACTAGCTAATAGTTTACCGTCGGGACTAAAAGTTACAGATAAAACATCATCGGTATGACTTTTGAAAGAGTAAACTTCTTTTCCTGTTTCTAATGACCACAGTTTAACTGTTTTGTCTTTACTCCCACTTGCTAAAATTTTTCCCAAGGGACTAAATGAGACAGCATTAACTCTTTCTTGATGTCCTGTAAAAGTGAAAATTTCTATTCCTAAATTTACATCCCACAATTTAATAGTTTTGTCATCACTTCCACTGACTAAGAATTTACCATCTGGACTAAAATCTAGGGAATTAATCCCTCTAGACCAAGAATATTCTCCATGTCCTGCAAAGGTGCGATGTTGCTGAGTTGCTAAATCCCACAATTTAATTATTGTATCATCACTACCACTTGCTAAAAATCTACCATCTGGACTAAAAGCGACAGAGAGAACTTTATGTTTATGTCCTTTGAGATTACTGAAAAATACTAATTTTCCTGTTTTGTCATCTGTTATAGATGTGGTAGGAATTACTTCTAGTGTTTCTTGATAATTATCTGATTCTTTTATACTTGATTCATTTCCTAACTGTGACGGGTTAAACCAAGTATTTAATTCCGTTAATACATCTAATGTTTTTAACGATTCGTTAATAGAATTTCCAATAGAATCTAAGTTATTAATTCTATTAATTTCTTCTCTTTCTTGACTTGCTGTTTCTGGTATTGGATTTGTTTGCGAATTTGATTTATTTTCAACCTGTAACGGTTGTACCAAAGCTGTAAATAAACTATCTAATTCTGTTAATCCATCTGTCAACCGTTGGTTAATAGAATCAAGGATATCATTATTTTTGGAAATTTCACTTTCTTGCTTTTCTTTAATTTCACCTATTGATTGGTTTTGTTCTAAAATTGTCTGATGTAATTTTTGTGTTGAATTATCAATTTCTGCAAATCGAGAATTAACAACTTCGATTTGTTGATGAATTTGGGTAAATTTCTGACTTTGATTATCCCGTAATTCTGCTAATTGTTGCTGACTGCTTTCATTGCCATTTTTGATAGAAGGTTCAATTTCTGCAAATCGAGAACTAAAGACTTGTAGCTGTTGATTAATTTGTGATAATTCAGTTTGCAATTCTGCAATATTTCTCAAATATTCATCTTTATCAACAGTAGAACCTAAACTTTCTAAAGAAATATCTAATTGCTGTACCCGATTATTGATAACTTGCATTTGTTGATGAACTGCATTAAATTCTGTACTTAATTTTTGCATTGATATTTGAATTTTCTGGTCAACAATCTGACTAATTTCCTGTTTGTACACTTCAAGTTTTCCCAAACGTTCATTAATAGCACTTTCAATAGTTTGGTCAATAATTTGGCTGAGTTGTTGTCTCCAAGCTTCGATTTGTTCCAAACGTTGATTAGAGGTATTCATGGTTTTTTCTACTTGGTGAAATTCTTCAGTGATATTTTGCAAACTTGTTTGTAATTGCTCAATTTGTGATTGGGAATAATTAAACTTAGGACGATTAACTAAATTTAAAGCTACACTTAAACTCAGGGGAATAACTGCATAAACCACCTGTTGCGTCGCTGTCGCTACTATTGTTCCTAATACTGATAACCCCAAACATACATACTCGCTAAATTCTAGCAACTGACGATTATTCATGTTAACTGGTATTACTTGTCAAGTCGTGATTACTATATCACAAAACATAGTCAATAAAATTCAGCAAATAAAACTTTATACTCTTTGCGCCTCTGCGTCTCTGCGTGCAAAAAGTTCTTTCCTTCCGCAACGCTAATTTTTAGATATGAAAACTTCCAGATTGTATATCTTGACAATAGCATAAAATTTCCAGATGTCAATACCCTAGTAAAATCCTTAGCTTATTGATTACATGAGATTCTAAGTAGAGAAAAGACACAAGAGCCGCTATGAATTACCAAAAATGGTATTAAAATCCATTATCAGGAACAAGCGGAAGGTGGGTTTTATTAAGGTAGCATTAGTATTATAATGTATCAGTTACACTAAGACATAAGACCAAGTTCTCATTAAGAGGGAACTAGTAGTCTGTCAATCCAAAAATGACGGGTAAAGGCAAGCAGGGGGAGAAGAGGAGGGAAAAACAGAAGTTTTTTCCGATCATTACCCGTCAAAATAAATTTGACGAACTACTAGCGCGACCTAGGACATAGGAATCGCTATTAATTTGGATAAAACTTAAAACTTATATACATCAATGGTTCTGGATATATAAAAGGGATATTTAATCACAAGGGGAGCGGTAGAACCAACTCTTCCAAACTTGGCACATTTACCCAACTTCCTGTTTCATGAGATTCATGGGATAAATCCATTAACAATTGCGAATAAACCCCTTCTTTTAAAGAAGGTGTAATTTCTTGATGATTAGTAATTCCTTTTACCCATTCATCAACAACACGAAGAAAAGCACAAATTCGCCCATCATGATAATGTTGAGGAAAGAGAAATTGTTGGGGAATTGCTATTTCTGTTAAAGATTCTCCCGGTTGAGAACCCCAAACCCGAAAACCATGAATATAGTCTTTTTGATTCTTGCTACCTAAAACTAATGTTCCCTTATCACCATAAACTTCTATCCAATGAGTTCTAGCTGCATGAACAACCGCACTAATAGCAACTTGGCAAGGTGTACCATTTGCCAATTCTAGAGATAATAAACAAGTATCATCAGTATCAACTGCTTGTAATTCTCCAGTTACTGGATTAACTCTTTCCGAAATAGCAGTAATTAAATGAGCGTTTAATTTGTGAACTGGACCAAATAACCAATTAATATAATCAAAAGCATGAGAACCTAAAGAACCTAAAGCACCACCACCTTTTTCTTGAGTAGAATACCAATTCCAAGGACGAGAAGTATCAGCGCGAGAAGAACCCAACCAATCAATTTTAATTAATCGGATATTCCCCACATAATTTTCAGCAAGAAGTTGAGCAAAAAATTGCCATTCTGGAACAAACCGAAATTCAAAATCTACAGTGGCAATTACACCTTGATTTTTGGCTAATTGATATAATTCTTGAGATTCATTGACATTTAAAGTTATAGGTTTTTCTAACAAAAGATGTTTACCAGCTTGCAAAACCTGTTTAGCCATTTCATAGTGTAAAAATGGCGGTGTGGAAATGCTGACAGCTTCAACTGTCGGTAAAGCTAGAATTTCGGCTAAATTATCGCTTGCATAAGGGATATTATGAGTTTCTGCAATAGTTTTTGCTTTATTGACATCTCGATGATAAACAGCGACAATCTTAGTATTATGATGTGCTTGAAATGCGGGAATATGGACTTTTTGACCAAATCCCGTGCCAATAACTGCTACCCCAATCATGTTTAGTCTTTGCTAAGTTTACTTAAAAGAATGCAGAATTTAGAATTTAGAATTTAGAATTACGTTTTGCAACGGGGATTTTACCCCGACGCAAAACCCGCTGCTTGTAGAAGCAGGGGACTTTAACCCCCAAAGGTAAGTTAAAAATAATTGTACCTTTGTGAAGATAGAAAATCAATTATTTAGTTTGATCAAATTTAATCACGAAAGCAATTGCAATACTCACCATCAAAATCAAGGTCATACTCAATGCTGAACCAAACCCCCAATTTTGACTAGCACCTAGAAACTGATTATAAACTAACCGCGCAGCAGTCATACTCGAAGCACCACCCAGTAATTCTGGGTCTATAAAATCTCCTAACCCAGTAATAAAAACTAGTAGCGAACCAGCCGCAATTCCTGGTAAAACTTGAGGTACAGTCACTTTCCAAAAGGTTTGCATGGGATTTGCACCCAAATCAGCAGCAGCTTCTAACAATTGTTTATCTAACTTTTCTAAGGAAGCATATAAAATTAATACCATGTAGGGTAACAGGCTGTAACTCATGCCAATTAATACCGCTAAGTTACTGTTCAAAATATTGATAGCGGGTAAACCAAAACTGGCTAATATACTATTTAATAATCCAGTGGGACGTAAAATTGTAATCCATGCGTAAGAACGCAATAAAGAAGAAGTCCATAAAGGTAAAACAAAAGCTAATACTAATAAAGTTTGCCACCGCTTCGGTGCTATTAAAGCAATCCAATAAGCAACGGGAAAACCTAAAATTAAAGTAATAATAGTAGTACCAAATGCCAAAAGAAGTGAGTTGAATATCACCTTTAAATAAATCGGTTCAAAAATGCGAAGATAGTTACCTAAACCGCTGGGATTTACTAAATCTCCTGGTCGAATATCCGGGACTAAACTTAACTCAAAAATTATTAATGTTGGCAAAACTAGCAACATTAATAACCAAATACCAGATGGTGCTAGTAAGCCCAAAGGAGATAACCAATTTTTCCCAGCAGGTTGTAATTTCTCTATTTTGTTCAGGTCGCTAGAAGATTCCATTTGCAAATTAGTGATTGTATAGCGGTATGCACTTGAATGAGATATTAATATTTACGGTAAAAGCCATAGGACAAAATATTTTCCTCCTTCTTTCTTTCCTCCTTTCCTCCTTCTTTCTCCTGACTCCTGACTCCTGACTCCTGACTCCTTAAGTTAGTAATTGAGTCCAATAACGTTCATAAATCTCTTCAAATTTTCCTAAAGGAGTTAGACGTTCACACTTTGCTAAAAGTGATTGAGGAGGAAATAAATTAGTATTCTCTTGAATTGCTTTTGGTAAATTTTCAAATCCTGCCCGATTAGGAGTAGAAATATATAAACGTTCGGAAATTTTCGCTGCTACTTCTGGTTGCAAAATTAAGTTAATCCAGGCATAAGCACCAGCTATATTCGGATTAGATTTGGGAATGACGATGGTATCAGTCCATAATGAAGAACCACTACGAGGAATTACAAATTTGAGTTTGGGATTTTCCTGGCAAATTTTGACGGCATCAGCAGAATAACACATAGCGACCGCTAAATCTCCCGCCAGAATTTTATTTTGCCAAGCATCTGTATCAAAAGCCGCAATAGCAGGTTTTAATATCTGCAATTTCTGATATGCTTGTCTAACCTCAGTTTCATTTTGGGAATTATAGGAATAACCTAACATCCGTAATGTTGCACCCATTACCTCTCGCACATCATTGAGTAAGGTAAAGCGTTTATTTAGTTGATCTTGATTTTGCCAAAGATATTCCCAATCTTCAGGGGCATTTGTGAGTTTTTCTGAATTATATAATAAACCCGTTGTTCCCCAATTAAAAGGAAGACTATAACGGTTATTCGGGTCATAAGTGGGATTATGAAATTGGGAAAATAAATTATCTAAGCCAATTAAACGGCTATGATCTATTTCTATTAATAACCCTTTTTCCGCCATCTTTTGTACCATATAGTCAGATGGGTAAATGATGCTATAAGTACCACCACCTCCAGCTTGCAACTTAGCCAACATCACATCATTGGATTCATATACATCTGCTATTACTTTCACACCTGTTTGGGTCGTGAAGGTAGTTATTAATTCTTTATCTGTATATTGAGTCCAGGTATAAATATATAGTTTGTCACTTTGATTAGAGCTAATATAGTTTGACCCCACATTAGCTAGTCGCCAACCACAACTACCTAAAGATAAGGTAGAAAATGCCGCCATCTTTTTGAGAAAATTCCGTCTGTTAGTCATCTAATTTACATCTTGACTAATAGCTAAACAGTCAAATTTTTCCCACCAAGCATAAATGGGTGTATTTCTATCTGGTAAGCTACCATAAGTATTGGGTTGTAAAACATTGAGGTTCACACCATTGATTAATTCCACAACATAATTAACATGAGTTCCTAAATACATGACATTAATTAGTCGTCCCTCGAAACAATTTGTGGGTATATTAGGTTGATAAAGGGAAAGTTGAATTTTTTCAGGACGCACACTAACAACAACACTTTGAGCTATTTTTAGAGGAGTTTGTTCATTACGACCAACAATTATGGTTAATCCGGTTTTAGTAGAAATTGTCACAGATTCTGCATCTACTTCCACAATTTCACCGCTAAATAGATTAGTATCACCAATAAAGTCAGCCACAAAAGGTGTTTGCGGACTTTCGTAAATTTGGCTAGGAGTACCAATTTGTTCTATTTTGCCTTGATTCATCACCGCAATGCGATCAGATAAGCATAGTGCTTCTTCCTGATCATGTGTCACCATCACAAAAGTTAACCCTAAATCCTTGTGAAGATTAGATAACTCAACCTGCATCTCCTTGCGAAGTTTTAAGTCTAATGCTCCCAAAGGTTCATCGAGGAGAATAACTGCGGGACGATTAACCAAAGCCCTTGCTAAGGCTACCCGCTGTTGTTGACCACCGGAGAGTTGACTAGGAACACGCGATCGCAAACTTTCCATTTTTACTAGTTTCAAAGCATCTGTAACGCGACTAGCAATTTCCGATTTGGATATTTTTTTTAATCGCAATCCAAAAGCAATGTTTTCCCACACATTCAAGTGATTAAATAAAGCATAACTTTGAAATACAGTATTCACAGGTCGCAGATAAGGAGGAACATCAGTCATTAACTGACCTTGAATGAGTAACTTCCCAGCATCCACCCTTTCAAATCCAGCAATTAAGCGGAGTGTCGTTGTTTTTCCACAACCAGATGGACCTAAAATACTAAAGAACTCTCCCTGCCTAACATCCAAATCCACTCCGTGGACTGCGGGTTCTTGGTTGAAAAACTTAAATACATTACGCAATTCAACATCAAGTGGCTGTAATGTTTTTGAACCTCTTTGATTCTGTATCGCAGTTTGAGCCATAATCTTGTCAGTTGTCAGTTGTCAGTAGGGGCGAAGCATTTGGAAGATAAATTATCGGTCATTGCCAAAAATAGTTCTCCAAATGCTTCGCCCGTACAGTTGTTCGTTGTCAGTTCCAGTCCCTAGTCCCCACTCCCCACTCCCCAATTCCTATGGCTATCTTATCATCATTATTTAGTATAAAAAAAAATACACGCACAGTTGGACGTGGTGTCCAATCCACATTTGTAATTTTATTCACATTATTAATGTTATCTGGTATCGGCGCTAGATTAATATATTTACAAATTATCGAAGGAAAAAACCACCGCATCCGCGCAGAATCTAATCGGATTCGGATTATTTCCAAACAACCAGAAAGAGGTAATATTTTTGACCGAAATGGTAAATTATTAGCCAGCACCCGTTATCCCCGATCTGTATATTTGTGGCCAATGGCACATACCAAACCCTCCTGGCCGGTAGTTGGTCCACGTCTAGCCAAAATTCTCGACACCTCCCCAGAAGAGATCGAGAAAACACTTGAACAATCTGCTGTTAATCATTCTTCACTAATTCGCATCGCTCGCAATTTAAACGAAGCACAGGTAACAGCCTTAAAAGAGTATGAAAATGAACTACCAGGAGTAGAAATAAATACTGAAGCGGTGCGTTATTATCCTCATGGTCAAGAGTTGGCTCATATACTTGGCTACACCCGTGAAGTTACCGCTAAACAGTTGGAAAAAAAGAAAGCTGAAGGCTACAGATTAGGAGATGTCATGGGTCAAATGGGAGTAGAAAAAGCGTATGAAAAATTGTTAAGAGGTGAATGGGGAGGGCAGCAAATAGAAGTAGATGGTAGCGGTAGACCTCTACGAATATTGGGAAGCAAACAAGCGAAAGCTGGTAATGATCTGCACTTGACCATAGATTTAGATATACAAATGGCAGCAGAAAAAGCTTTAGGTAAACGCAATGGCGCAATAGTCGCCATTGACCCTAAAAATGGGGCTATCTTAGCCATGGTATCTCATCCCACCTTTGACCCCAATATCTTTTCTAAACAAAAACTTTCTCAAAAAGATTGGGAAACTGTCCAAGGTTCTGAACATCCTTTAGTCAATCGTGCCATTAGTGTCTTTCCTCCAGCCAGTACCTTTAAAATCGTCACCACAACCGCTGCACTAGAATCAGGTAAATTTTCTCCTGATACGGTATTACAAACCTACGGTTCTTTAACTATTGGTGGGACTACCTTTGGTGAATGGAATCATGCTGGTTTTGGACCATTGGGTTTTGTAGGAGCGATGCAGTGGAGTAGCGATACCTTCTTTTATCAAATTGGTAAGCGAGTCGGTGGACCAACATTGATCGAATGGACTCGTAAATATGGATTTGGTCAAAAAACCGGCTTTGAATTTACTACAGAAGAGTCCAAGGGTTTAGTTCCCGATGAAAATTGGAAACAGAAAACATGGAAGATACCTTGGAGTGTCGGTGACACTGTGAATATGTCCATTGGCCAAGGGGCTTTACAAGCTACACCTTTACAAGTCGCAGTCATGTTTGCTGTCCCGGCTAATGGTGGTTATCGCGTCCAACCCCATGTGTTGAAAGATAATGAAGAAGCTAGAAGCTGGAGAGAATCATTAAATCTCAAGCCCACAACTGTCAAAATTTTGCGTGAAGGATTACGAAAGGTGGTTAGTGAAGGTACAGGTAAGGTCTTAAATGTCCCCTCTCTTCCCCCGGTAGCCGGTAAGAGTGGGACGGCTGAAGCTTGGAAGAAAAGAGTTAAAGAAAATCACGCTTGGTTTGGGGCTTATGCACCTGCGGATAAGCCAGAAATTTTAGTGGTGGCCTTTGCTGAACATTCCGGTGGTGGTGGTGGTAGTGTTGCAGCACCCATGATTTTAGAAGTAATGGAAAAACATTTTGCTCGAAAATAGGTGATTGTTAAAAACACAAAAAAATACCCTGAAATTATCTCCAGGGTACATATACGTTTTTCAGGCATTAATGAATTTAAGACTACTCAACCTCAAAAAATATTTCTACTACCTAAAGTAGAGTTATCAGAAAATAGGCTGAAAACCCCGGAATTGACACCTAAAAATCCAAAAAGTTTTTAGGCATCCTTGATGATTAGCGGGCAAGATGCCCGCACTACCAAAAACTCGTCAAAATAAATTTGACAGACTAAGTAGGTGAACGGAAAAAACCGTAGACGCGGAGCGGCTTCTCGAAGAGTAATATGTAACGAAAAGTAAAGTTGCTCAAAACCTCTTATCTGTTTCCCGTTCCCCGTTCCCCGTTGCCTCTGAATTTGATTTTGCTTCCAAATTTTCCAGCCGGCTTTTCAATTCCTGATTTTGCTGTTTAATTTGATTAAGTTCCTCACGTAATTGCTTCAAGGTTTTGTCTGTGCCAATATTCTTTTGCACTTTACTCACTTCCTCTTCAGCATAGCGACGAACACGGCCATCTGCGGTTTGATTGGCTAAAGATTGCAAAATACCAATGGCTTTGGGAGTTTCCATTTGTCCCAAGGCTGTTAAAACCGCTACCTGAGTTAAAAAGAAAGTCTCTCTAGCAATTTCCGCTAATCGGTCTAAAATTCGTTCGATATTAGCGGGAGTTTGACCAGTGGAAATTTTGCCAACAGCGCGAATTGCACCAAGACGTAATGGTTGCGGTATCCCAGCTTTCGTGTATTCCAGTAATAAACTTAAAGCTGCTTCTGAGGATTTGAATTCAGCTAAACCAGCCACAGCCCCACTGCGGACAACTTCATTCCAACCAGCCCGTTCTTCTAAAACAGATTTGAGTAACTTGATTACCTTGTCTTCATGGGGTTTATCTTCCAAATGTGCCGCTGCTATAGCCGCAATAGTCCGACAAGCCGCAGCTTCTACATAGTAGCTGGCATCCCCATGTTGGACAACACTCTTTACAGCTTTATAACTATTATGAGTTTTAATTCGCGCTAAAGAACTAATCACAGCCTGCCGCACAAAGGGACTAGGATCATCTAATCCAGCTACTAAACCATCAAAAGCTTGATCTAATTGAATTTCTGCCAATTCCTTAGCAACTTCGACCCGCACACCCCAAAAAGGCTCATTTTTCAAAGCTGAGGATAGGGCTAAAGTCGCTTCCAATCCGCCTTTTTTCGCTAAAGCTTCCGCAGCATAAATGCGAGAAATGGGATGAGGATCAAATTCTAATTGGGCTTTTAATTCGGAAATTGGAAATTCTAACTTGACTGTTTTTAAGTAATTATTGCCCACATCAAAGCTAATAAAATCAGGCTTTTGTGTTAGTGGAAAGTAAAAACTTTGTTCTTTTTCATGTACCCGAACTGTAAAAGTTGTGAGTTGGGAATTTTCTTTATATCCAAAACCAATGGGAATCCTGAGATTAAATAAATCCTTACTATCGGCTGTGGCTTGGGTTTGGGTGACTGTCACCTTCGCTAAATTTGCGTCACCATCCCAGGCATAAGCTACTTTAAAATCAGGATGACCACCACGATAGACATATTGATCAAACAGGAAAGCCAAATTTCGTCCTGTGGCTTTTTCAATTGCTCTTAATAAGTCTATGGTTTCGACAGTGTTGTGGGCGTTGTCTTGAACAAATGTTTGGACTGCTTGCCAAAATAATTCATCGCCCAATTCTGCCCGAATCATGTGATAAACACAAGATCCTTTTTCATAAATGTGGCGGTCATAAAGTTCAATTGCTTCCCGGTAAACATGAGTTACCATGGGTCTGCGGTAGCGACTGCTATCTTCACTTAAATAACTACACGCTTCCTTTAACCGATAATATGCGGCTTCTTGGTCGCCATATTCCCGTTGGGTCCACATTACCTCTGAATAGGAAGCCATGCCTTCCTTAATCCAAGCATGGGACCAATGTTTAATTACCACCAAATCCCCAAACCATTGGTGTGCAAGTTCGTGGACAACTAAACTTTCGGTATTACGATTATCTAATATTGCTCGTTCGTCTAGTAAACATCGGTCACTTAATAGAGTTGTGGAAGTATTTTCCATGCCTCCAAAAATAAAGTCATCTACGCAAACTTGAGCATATTTGGGGAAAGCGTAAGGATAACCATACTTTTCACTGAGAAATTCAATCATTTGGGGAGTTTTGCCCATGCTGCGTTGAGCATCTGCTTCTCGTCCCTTTTCGACGTAGTAGGTAACGGGTTTATCATGCCACTCGTCCCGAATTTCCGCAAAATCACCAACGGCTAAGGTCATCAAGTAGGTAGGATGAACTTGTTGTTGTGACCAATGGTAGGTTTTGTATTTTGCCTCCTCTACGGTGTCAATTAGTTCACCGTTGGAGATAGCTACTAAGGGATTGGGAACACGAACGCGAATTTCTGAAGTTGATAATTGTCCAGGGTAGTCGAAACAGGGAAACCAGTAGCGAGAATCTTCGTCTTCTCCTTGTGTCCAGACTTGGGTCGGTTTGTGGGGGTAGTGTTTGTTTGGTTGAATAAAGTAAATGCCCCGTTGGGGTTTTTCGGCGGCGTAGGCGATCGCAATTAACAAGCGATGACCAATTTCAGTGGGTTGTGACAGGTAGATACCAAGTTTTTCGCCATCATATTCAAATTTTTGCTCAACTGCGTTTACTTGTACAGCGGTGATCTTCAGATTTACCGCATCCAAAGTCAATCTATCAATCCCATTCCGCACTGGTAATAGGCGAATACTACAAGTTCCGTAGCAACTTTGGTTAGGGATATCCAAACTCAGATCCAGAAAAATATGTTCTACCTGTCCAGGTCGGTCAGGGTTATAGTGTGGTTTTGCCCCTGGTAACTCAAAACGTTTGTGTCCGGTTTTTTCGGTATCAAAATAAAACTGCAACATTTATTATTTCTAGCCTTCTAATTCTAAAAGATTTAATGGGATGTAAATCATACAAGTAAAGAAGTGTAGCGTAGTATGACATTTTTTGATCAGCAAACTCTTCCCTACCTTGATTCAAGAGAATCTTGATCCGTGATCATTTGTTATTGAGTACAAATACTACTAATTTTCCATATAGATTAGTTTTAGAATAACTTGGAGATGAGAAATTGACTATTGTTTTCACAGGAATAAGATATCATTTGCGGATTCAGCCTTAACCATAATGGAGTATTATTTAGACCCAATTACAACTTTTTGGTGAGCATAAACCGTTAATTATATCAGTAATTACCGTAAAATTAGCGGAAATTAGGGATAAAAAAAGGATTTAAACATCAAAATCTCTGGGAATTATGTTTTTTCACCACTTGATTGTAAACTGTCTCTAACCGCGAGGTATTTTCACCCTTTTATACTCAATATGCGATATTTACTGATATCAACTCAGTTGACAAAATCCCCAAAATATACTTGTTTTTCATGGGTTCTCCATTAGATAAAATCCTCTGTCTACCAATGATCATTGCGTAGATTCTGCAATAAAATTTACAACAACAAGGAGCATTTACCAATGTCTGAAAAGAAATCATCATTTTTAATCCCTATAATCGGTACTGCTGTAATTATAGCAGGAGGCATAGCAGCTTATATGTATCTAAAGGGTGGTGGTGATAGTTCTAGTCCTTTAGGTAGTGCTAAATTAGTACCTGCAACTGCTCTAATGGCAACTTATATTGACACTAATCCTGAATCCTGGCATAAGTTACAGCAGTTTGGTACACCGGAAGCGCAGAAATTACTGGCCAAAGAATTCCAGAGTTTCAACCAACAAATGTTGAATGATCATAAAATTTCTTACGAAGCAGATATCAAACCTTGGGTTGGTGGGGTGATGATTGCGGTACTACCACCAGATGCAAAAAAAGTATCCGAGAATAACTTTCCCACCTCCGAAGCCCCAAATTATTTGTTAGTGGTAGGGATTAAAGATAAAATAGCTGCTTTGAAATTTGCCAATAAGTTGAAAGACCAAAAAAACGTCAAAATTCAGGAATCGGACTACAAAGGTCAAAAAATTATCGAATCTACTGGTCAAGGTCAACCGACTTATGTAACAGTTTTGAATAATGACCATTTGCTGTTTACATCCAATAAACAATCTGTAGAAAAAGCGATTGATACCTATAAAGGCGAACCTTCTTTTGCAAGTAAAGAAGGGGCAAATGATATTCTTAGCAAAGGTGTGGATGTTAAAAACAGTTTAGCGCAAATTTATGTTCCTGATTATGCCAATATGGTAAAACAATTAACTGCTTTCAATCCTCAATCTAAACAATTACCTCCACAAACCCTCGCGCAAATTAAGCAAGTCAAATCACTGACAGCAGGTGTGGGCATAGATGATGGCGGATTAAGATTAAAAGCAATTGTGAATTTAGATCCCCAACTGAATAAATTTGAATATCAAACTACTCCCGCCAAAATTGTGGGACAATTCCCCAGTGAAACTTTGGCTTTAGCTAGTGGACAAGGTATTAGTAAAAGTTGGCAAACTTTTGTGGAACAATCTAAAGATTATCCGGAATTAAATCAAGGAATTCAACAAGCGCGGACTCAACTAAAAGTCCTGCAAATTGATTTAGATAAAGATATTTTTGGCTGGATGAATGGAGAGTTTGGTTTAGGTGCAATTCAATCTAATCAAGGTTTATTAGCTAATACCGGTTTTGGAGGTGCGCTAGTATTAGATACGAGCGATCGCAAAACTGCTGAAGCCACTTTCACTAAACTCGATAATTTTGCCAAACAGCAACGGCTGAATGTCGCTCAAAGAACCATTGGCGGTAAAAATGTCACAGAATGGCAAATTCCCCAACAAGGCGCTCTAGTGGCACATGGTTGGCTTAATGATAATACGGCATTTCTGGCTATTGGTGGACCCGTTGCGGAAACACTAGCAGATCGCAAAGGTGCAGCACTTGATCAAAGTGATACTTTTAAAACTGTTACAGGTTCTTTACAAAAACCCAATGGTGGTTATTTCTATTTAGATATGGAAAAAACCAAAACCATAATTGAGCGTTTATCCGCTCAAAGTCAACCTTTACCTGCGGACGCTACTGCTATTCTCGATTCTCTTCGTGGTATTGGTGTGACTGTTAATAGTCCTAGTAAATCTCTGACTCAAATGGAGATGTTGTTATCTCTTAAATCTGGTAAAGGGAAATAATATTCTTTTTTGAATTTTTTTCACGCAGAGACGCACAAGGCACAGAGAGTAGTTTGTAGGGTGCGTCAGACCCGATAATTTGGTAAAAAACAGATATCTTCTCTCTGACGCACCTTATTTACTGGAATCAGATTTCTAGTCAAAATAGACTTTACGATTCCTTAGACATAATTCTCACAAATACATATAATATATGTATGCAAGTTGAATGGAATCCTGAAAAAGCTAAAAGCAATTTACAAAAACACGGAGTCAGTTTTTCTGATGCTGAGGCCGTCTTGTTCGATCCTTATGCACTTTCTTTTGAAGATCAATCAGCACAAGGTGAACAACGATTTATTATTATGGGGATGGATCACCTTTGGCGGTTGCTAGTAGTAGTCTATACCTATCGAGGTGATAACATTCGCTTAATTTCTGCCCGTCCTGCTACTCCTAAGGAGAGACGTGAATATGAAACCGGAATATGATTTTGATCAAGCTAAACGGGGTGCGATTATCCCACAACAAGGTAAAACTCGTATTACCATCTATATTGATGATGATATTTTGGAAGCGTTTAGACAAAAAGGAGACGCTGAAGGGAAAGGTTATCAAACAATGATGAACCAAGCGTTACGAGAATATCTTGATCAAGCCAAACCCCCCTTAGATGAAGATACACTACGCCGAGTCTTTCAAGAAGAACTGCGGGCTGTAACTGTTGTTAGTTAAGTTTATTATTAATTGAACGCGGATAAATGCAGATAAACGCAGATAAACGCAGATTTTTATGATTCTGTACAGTTTCATATAAAATTGTGATTATTCCATGACGGCTAATACAGATTTTGGTAAGAGTTTTTCTTTAAACCAAATTATTCTTGCGGGAACGTTATCTAGTTTGACTCCGGCTTTTTCTAGGTTCAATCTTTCGGAAATTGCTAAGATCAAATTATCACAATTTGCCTTTCTTACTTGAGCAAATTTCTTTTGTAAATATTCTGGTCGCCAATAACCGACAATTTCTAAGATAAACACCCGTCCGTCTGGATGAACTAGCCGAAAATCGGGAATCATCACACTACCAGGAATGGGAATTAAATCTACTTCTCGTTCTAAGATCCAACCACTTTTTAAGGCATCCCATTTACTCGCAAAGGATTCTTCTAACATACTATCATAGGGTTTACCTGGGGGATAATGGGATACTAATCCACATTCTGAATTGAGGGTGAATCGTCCGGTTTTCCATTCGTTTGTATAAGAATCACGGGTTTTTAAGGTTGCTGATAAACTCCATTTGGTGACATGAAGTAAAGCCGGAATTAGTTTGGCTATGGCTAAACCGTAGCGGGTGCTGGGAGTAAATAAACTGGTAGGACCATCCACACTAATTGTAAAACCATGATCAGCATCACCTTCAATATAAGCCATTAGTTGAAATAGCTTTAAATAACGAAATAAGAGTTTATATTCTCCGGGAACATTGCGATGTGCATTTAATACTAATTGACTAGCTTTATAAAAAACTCCTTGGACTTGAGATAAATTATAACGATGTAAAACTTCTTCTGGTTTAGGTGCATCAAAAGCAGTTAAAATTTTATTTTCTGATAAATCAGCATAAAGTCCATTTTTTATTTGAGCAGGTAAAACTTCTTGGTTGAGTTCTTGACTTAAATCATCAGCAATTTTATTTAAAATAATATCAGTTGATTCTCGACTAGCAACGGATTTTGCTGCTAATGCAAATACTTTTGCTCTTAACATGGGAGGTTCGAGGGGACTAACTACTTCAAATGTACAAAAACCACTTTTCAGAATATAAGCTAAACCCCGTTTCATGCGGTAATCTGTGGTATCTCCTTCAAAGTCTGCTAACTGACGTTCTAATAATCCTTGAGTTTTTCCGACTGCTTCCTGAAAAAAGCTAATTAATTCAGTTGCTAGATTCAAATGTTTTTGATCAAGTTTCAGTCTTTTTGGGATAATTTCTTCGCCGTTTTGGCGGTGTATCAGTAGGTCTGTTGGTAACATCTTTCTTTTCGGTTGAATAATTAATTTCTAACTGTTCTGCTGCTTTTAAATCGCTTTTCTTTTCACTACTATAAACAACTTGTAAATTTGCTCTTTGCGGTTTTTCTTCCTGACTATTATTTTCTCCTCTGCGTCTGGCTGAAGTTCCTTCTTCGCTGGTATCTTCGGCTATGACTTCATATAAAATTGCCTGTTTATTTTCTATATTACCTTTGCGTAAAATCCTCCCTAAACGTTGAATATATTCCCTGGTTGAACCTGTTCCTGATAAAATAATGGCAATACTAGCTGCGGGGACATCTACACCTTCATTTAAGACATTAGAAGCAACTAAAGTATTATATTCACCTGATTTAAATTTAGTTAGGATTTCATGTCTTTCTTTGACTGGTGTTTGATGAGTAATCGCGGGAATTAATAAGTCTTGAGAAATGCGGTAAACTGTGGCATTGTCAGCGGTAAAAATTAAAATTCTTTCGGGATAATGGGTGGCTAATAAGTCTACAAGTACCCGGATTTTACCATCTGTGCCTAAAGCGATTTCTTTGGCTTGACGATGTGATAACATTGCCCTACGTCCAGGTTGAGAACGCGCACTCATTTGCACAAACATTTGCCAACCTTGGAGACTTCCTAAAGATATTTTTGATTGCTTTAAAAAATCATTGCGAGTTTGAATTAACTGATTATATTTTTCCCGTTCTAATTGGGATAATTTAACCTTAATTTGCACAATTTCATGAGCAGCTAAAGCTTTTCCTGCTAAATCTTCAGCGCATTTGCGATAAACTTCTTTACCAATGAGGATATCTAAATCAGCGTGTTTACCATCTGTGCGTTCTGGGGTTGCGGACAGTCCTAGCCGATAGGGAGCGATCGCATATTCCGCAATAACTCTGTTAAAATCTGTAGGTAAATGGTGACATTCATCAAAAATTATTAAGGCATATTTATTACCCAAACTTTCTGCGTGAATAGCCGCACTATCATAGGTAGCAACTAAAATTGCGGTTCTATCCCGCGAACCACCCCCCAGTAAACCTACTTCCCCGTCAGGAAAAGCCGCTACTAAGTGAGCATACCACTGGTGCATTAAGTCCAAGGTGGGGACGACAATTAACGTGGTGCGCGGTGTGGCTTGCATCGCCATTTGGGCTAAATAGGTCTTACCCGCTGCTGTCGGTAGCACAACTACCCCCTGTCGTCCTGCGAGTTTCCAAGCCGCTAACGCCTCATTTTGGTGAGGATAGGGAGTCATTTCTAAACTGGCAACCAACTCTAAGGGATAAAAAGCCTTGGCTTGATCAATAAAATCTGTGCCTTCAGCTTGGAGTGCTTCAACTAAGGAACGGTATCTAATTGCCGGAATACGGAATTTTTCAATTCTATCATCCCAAATTGCATAATCTATCCAAGTTTTACTGCGTGGTGGTGGGTGTAAAATTAACGTGCCACGATCAAAAGTTAAAGTCGGGTGACGAGCCATTTATTTTCTCTCAATCCAGTTACACTGATGTAACTACTCATAACGCAAAACGGGGATTGAGAGACTGCACAGAATAATAATCATCCATATTTATCTGCGTTTATCTGCGTTTATCTGCGGTCAATTATTCTTGATATTGTATTCTATGCAGCTTCATATTAATTTGGTTTTAGATGTTCTTAATGCCAGGCGCGATCATACTGCTTGGGGACTGATACAGGTTGGCGTATTTGCTTTGCAGCCCGCCTTGCCCAGTAAGGATCACGTAACATTTCTCGACCGATTAACACCATGTCTGCTTGTCCAGTGCGAAGGATCTGATCGGCTTGTGCCGGTTCTGTAATCATGCCCACTGCTCCGGTAGCGATTTTAGCTTCGCGGCGAAGGCGATCGCTAAAGGCAGTTTGATAACCAGCACCAAGGACAAATTTCTCTCCAGGTACAATTCCCCCTGATGAGCAATCTATTAAATCAACACCCAGGGATTTTAAAATATGACAGAGGGTAATACTTTGCTCAATATCCCAACCATCACTAATCCAATCAATGGCAGAAATCCGCACCCACAGCGGCATCTGATCTGGTAAAATGTTTCGCACGGCTTGAACTACTTCACATAAAAACCGAATCCGATTTTCAAAACTGCCACCGTATTCATCTGTCCGCTGATTGCTCAGTGGAGACATAAATTCATGCAACAAGTAACCATGAGCCGCGTGAATTTCAATTAAGTTAAATCCGGCTGCTAGGGAACGTTGAGCCGCATTTACAAATGATGCAATCAGTTCTTTAATATCTTCAATACTCAATGCTTTGGGAGCAGGACTTTCTAACCTAAAGGGAATAGCACTGGGAGCGATTGGAGTCCATCCTCCTTCAGATTCAGAAAGCTCTCCACCTCCATCCCAAGGTGCTGTGGTACTAGCTTTTCGACCGGCATGAGCAAGCTGAATCCCAGCTACAGCCCCATGATGATGTAGTGACTCGACAATTTTCGCCAGCATTTCAATGTGGGCATCTTGCCAAATTCCCAAATCTTGCGGTGTAATCCGTCCTTGTGGCTCAATTGCCGCTGCTTCCGTCATAATCAGCCCTGCACCTCCCACAGCACGACTGACAAGGTGAACGAGATGCCAGTCATTTGCAAAGCCATTTTCGCTGGAATACTGGCACATGGGTGACACCGCAATGCGATTGGGAAAGTTAACACTGCGTTGATTTAATGGCTCAAATAAATGCGGCATAATTGAATGTCCTGCGGATACCTGTAAAAGATTATTATAGGGTGACTCGATCCGGTTAAAATAACTGTTAGAACGTTTATTATTAAATATTTTACCTGCGGTAATTGCTAAACAATTAAAACATCAACCTACAACTATTGCTTGTCGGGTGATACGGTGAATACAGCCAGTAGAATGGAATCTCACGGTATACCTGATCATATCCAGATTTGTGAAGCTACCTATCAGATATTAAAAGATAAGTATTTGTTGGAAAAAAGGGGTTTAATTAAAATTAAATGTAAAGGGGAAATGATGACTTATTTATTACATGGAAGGAAGATATAATCCAGCAGAAGTCAGGAGTAAAAGTTTTTGTGCCTCTAATACTGACAATAGAAGTATTTTTACAGTATATTTGTTATTGAGGATGTTACTAACAACGTTACCACAGGTGAAAGGTTGATTCGATGGTGAATTTAGACTCCAGCACTATTAATGAATTAGTGGAAATACTCAGACCGTTTTTAGAATCTGAGAGAGAACGTCAATCTTTCTTAAAATTACTCACGGTTGGCAATTTAATGACGAACAACAAGAAAAGCTAGAAAAATATCACTACGCAAGTAGTTTACTAGTACATTGCCTAAAAAGTGCTAATGTTACCTCAGAATTCAAGAAGGAAATTGAAGAAGCTATGTTAGTACCTATCAATGAAATTGAAAAATGTAAACTTGAAATAATATGGAACAATTTGCAAGTTAGCAAAACGCAAAGCAGAAAATCAAAATATCCTGATTTTCCTGTCTCCTTGCTTTTAACTTCTGACTCCTGAATTTTTTTAAAGACTATTCATTATCTATATTATTTGGCAAAAACTTATTAATCAAAACTTGCAAATTAATTCAACGAATTTGAGCTAATTGAATCAATGCTTCTGCACGTTCCGCATCTTGTTTTTCAATCAGTTCAACATAAATTAATAACTCTTGATGCTCTGTTTCTGTAATTTCTTCAGTTTCATTTTGCTGACGCAAATAATTTAATCTATCTTGTTGTTCAGAAGAAAACCGACGTTGAATAATTTGAATTAATTCCGTTTCCCTAGCTTCAGATGTCTTTGTTTCTGATACCTGTAAAGCTTGATGAGAAAGAGATTCTAAAAATTCAACAGCCTTTATTAAAGATTCTCCCGGTAATTGTTCCAGAAGTGCAATTGCCCTTTGACGAATTTCTGTAGGTGCAGTCATACTCAATCTGACCTCATTTATATATAGCTTAGATTATAAATCTGGCTCTAAACTAAAATTTATCACCTAATTTCAATAGAACACAATACCCATGACCGTACAAATATCACAAATAGACTGCCAACGCCTTACCTATATAATCCAAAATTTACCATATTTTGTCAATGTGCGCGATCGCTGTTGTAATTTAGATGCCAAATTGTGATTATTTTAGATTCTATCATTCAGTCATCAAACTTATGTTTATGGGAATTTAATCACAGTCAATTCCCAATCTCTCAACCTGCAACAGCTACAATGAGAATTGTTGTGATGTTCCCTATTAGCTAAAGTGTCAGACTCTTTACCATTACGCGAGCATTATCTCGCTTTAATTAACGATATTATCGAAACCACTCTCAAGGGTAAGATTAGCTCTGTAGAGCAGGTTTATCAAATGTTGCTCAAAGGTATCACTTCCGGGACTGGGGAGGTGTTTGAGTTAGTTTTGAGCGATCGCCTGAATACGATACAATCTCAGGTAGACTCGGAAACCGACGAACTGAAAAAAGCCAAAGCCACCCGCAGCTTACGCGCTGCCAAAACCATCCAAACTCAATGGCAACGGTGGCAAGAACAAAATAAAGCCACTGAAGCGATATCTCTATCTATGCGGGAAATTACCACAGCCACCGCAGATGAGCGATTAACGGCTTTGCTACGAGCTACTGATCCCAATTTGAAGTATCCCTTAAATTTGTCTCAACTTCAACAGTTAGCCAAATCTTTACAACAATTTGCCGGTGCTAATCAAGATTTTCAGCAAATTGCTGACGGGATTAATCATGGTATCGCTTCTTGGCAAAGAATCCAAGCAAATTTACTGAATTGGATGTATGAACGCAAAAATTCATTAGGATTTGGAGGTGTACCTGGAGAAAATAGTCCTTGGGCAAGTTGGGCTAAAGTAGTTAATAGTGAAGTTCCCCAAATCTTTTTTCATACCTTAGCAGTAGAACAATCAGCTTTAGAATTTGCCGAAAAACAACAGACAATAAGTTTAAGTAATTGGGTAGAATTAACAATAATTTTACAGCTTTTACAAAGGGGTTTAATTAATTGGTTTGACCAACAAGCTTATGATATTCAAGCAGGACCCAAATTATCTATTTCCACATTTTTAACATTTGCCGTCATTTGGAGTCAATTAGCCAGTGGTTTTCAAAATCAGGCTCTAATATATAGTAACGGTGCATCGCAAATCATGCTGCAAATTTTGCGAACCTTTGCCCAACGTCCTTATTTTCCTCTTTATGGGGGGATTTTCGCCTCATTTTCTGGTAGTTATTTACGAGATGCTTTGGATTATTTAGATGCCCCTTTACGTTCCGCTGAAGGTACTCAGGAAAAAGCCCGAATTTTGACATTATTGGGGTATTCCCAGCGCGGTTTAGGCAGATATGATCGCTCCCTTGATTTTCATCAACAAGCCGTAGAAATAGCCAGAACTGCCGGAGATAAAATCTGTGAAATCGCCAATCTTAACCATCTGAGTCGGACTTATGTGCAACAACAAAATTATGGTGAAGCCATTAATTATAGTCAACGGGCATTAATTTTTAGTAGACAAACCGGGGACAAAACTGGAGAAGCTAACGCTTTAGTAAATCTAGGTTATAGCGAAGTCATGCAAGCCAAGCAAACAGAAATTAGTGAACCAGAAGTTTATGAATTTGCAATTAACTATCTGGAACAAGGATTAAAACTAGCAGAAAAATTAAATGATTTACAAAGTCAAGCTTTATGTTTTAGTAGTTTAGGAATTGCTTATTTAGTTACCGCACAATATCCAACAGCAATTAAATATTTAGAAAATGCCTTTAAAACCGCCCAAATTTCCGGAGATTTGTATTTACAAGGCAGAGATTTAGCATATTTAGCTGAAGCTAATTATCTTATGGCTAATTATGAAAAAGCAGTTTATACTGGTAGTTTAGGAATGTATCTTTTAGATCAAATTGCTTCTGATGAATGGCGACAACCTGCTGGTTTATTGACTATTATTAGGGGACAAATTGGTACAGACAAATTCCAATTATTACTCCAACAAAATCGCCCCAAAATGATTGCCATTATTGGTGTTGATGGCTATGATTATATTCCCACATTGTTAGTAAAATATCAAGAAGATATGTAATTGACAGCTACATCTATAAAATGTCTATTTTATTTTTGTTAGCTCTAATCACTAAATATCCAGAAAAATATCAACATCAACTTGAGCTTGTTTTAAAATACTTCTCAGTGTTCCCTCCTTAATCTCTCGATGATGAGGAATAGTTGTTTTTTGATTTGTTTCTGGATTAAACCAAATTTCATGATCTCCCTTTGCTGCACGGTAAAACTCAAAACCTAGTTTTCCTAACTTCCTAATTACTTCTCGATAAGAAAACCCTGCTAATCTTCCCATCACACCTCCATAATTAGCGGATATTCAAATTGGGAAGGTAAATCTTGGAGATAAAAATTCTGATTTTTCTCTCTCTCTAAATCTAATAATACCTTAGCTACATCTTCAGCAATTTCTATAGCTTCTTGTACTGTTTTTCCTTCTGTAACTAAACCCTGTAAATCCTCACTTGTAGCCACAAAATATTCTTGCCCATCTTCAATAAATCTTTCAATTTTGAGTCTAATTAGCGTTTGCATTTACTTAACCTTTTTACTCAAAAACAGCGTTAATGATTTTTCAACAGATTAAGAATAACTACTTAAATTTACCTGATGATTGTCAGCAATAGCATATTCAAATTACACAACTCGGACAGGCAAGATGCCCGTCCCACAATGGTTTTATTTAAATATGGTCTGTAAATTAGAGATTTTTTAACTGATTACTCCATTGCTTCATTCACAGGGAATCTATCAATTAACTGCATCGCCCGTTGAGCATTTCGCCGCAACATATCTGGTAAATTAGGAACATGAGGAATCTGAGATAATAAATCCAGAGTGCGGCGTAAAATTCGCACTACGTCTCCTTCATCTAAAGTGGTTTTTTCACATAATACTTTCCACTCTACCCCTAATGCCCACTGTTCCACCAAAGAGATTAAGCTGATAAAACGAGTTTCCAAACCCACCGGTAAGGCTACCCCATGACGATACTGCACCTTTAATACAGAACGACGAATGGGTTGCAATGTTAACCAAGCTGCGTCCGCTTCTGGAGATAGATTAAAGTCAACTTTTGTATCTGGACGGGGGCTTTCAGTCACCAAAGCGGCTATTACTGCTGCTAAGTTATGGGGACCAATATTATCTAACTCTCCACTGGACAGAACTAAACCTAACCATAATTCATTTTCACCGCGAATAGCCGCAGCAATTTGTCCTAATTTTGTGGGGACTAAATTATCTAAACATTCAAAGGATTGCAAGATTTCAATTAAACAGAGAAACTCTTCCCAATATCGTTGGGATTGTAATGATACTTGCTCTTGTAAATGTTCAAGTTCTGCTTCTAGTTCCACACAACGCGCTCTATTTTTAAATATTTTGGCAATATTCCCCGATTTATAAATGGGATGGGTTTCTAACTGTTCTTGAACCGCAGTTAAGCGACTGAGTTGCTCCTGTACCTCTGTCGGTAGATGATTAAATTCTTCAGGATTGGGTATACTTTGAGCGATCGCTATCGTGCTTTCATCACCACGGATTGATTGTCCTCGTTTCAAGCTCAATTCTGAAGGTGGTATTAGCTGCGCTGGAACTTCTACCCGTGGTATTTCCGCATACATATCTAATATATCTGCTGAAGTTGCTACATACCAACGGTTATTTTGCCCTAAGCAGACAAAGTAAGATGTTTCACCCACACTCACGGCTTTGTCAACCAACACTACTGTTATCGGTAGGGGTGACATGGCGTTTCTGTCGTTGAGACTCAACATAGTTCCAGATATGGCAAAATCTAGCATCATTGCCAATTGTGCCTGTCTATCTTCCTGTGCTTGTTCTTGCAAGGTTTTGAAAATTTGCCGTTCTACTTTCAGCCGTTGACGCAATTTTTCATATTGCATCAATTCATTTTCATCAATAGCTGCCAATTGTGACTGAATTTGCGATAATTCGCCTTGAACTTGCGCCAGTTCTTCAAAATCTGGTTGCAAATGCAAGTTGGACATATATTGTCCAAAACTTCGTTCTATCAGTTCTCTGGCTTTTTCTATGGTGTGAGTTTGCAGCAGGTTCAATACCATGCCGTAACTGGGTGTAAACTGACTAACTAAGGGATCAGCCTTAGATGTAGCTAAATAGGATGCTTCTTTTGCTCCTTCAAAGGGTGTCTGCAATGTCACTACATAGCCTTGGAGATCCATACCCCGACGACCAGCGCGACCTGCCATTTGCAGAAATTCCGAAGCATTGAGTAAGCGGTGTCCATTATCAGTCCGCTTAGACAAAGTAGAAATTACTGTTGTCCGGGCGGGCATATTAATTCCCGCTGCTAAGGTTTCCGTAGCGAATACAACTTTAATTAATCCCTGTTGAAACAGTTCTTCGACAAATCCTTTCCAGGCTGGTAAAATCCCGGCATGATGGGCAGCTATGCCTCGATACAGTGGGGCAACTTGTCCAGCCCTGCCAGCATCGGGGTTTTTGCGTAAAAATTCATCAATTTGTTGCCGCAGGATTTGGGACTCATCATTATTAACTAACCATAAATCACCAACTTCTTCGACAGCTTTATCACAGCCCCGACGACTGAAAATAAAATAAATTGCAGGGAGCATATCCCGTTCTTGCAGTTGGCTGAGGGTATAAATAATACCGGGCGGTTCTGGTCTACCAGCTTTGCCTTTTTCCCAATATCCTTTTTTAGCCTTTTTGACTAAGCGGGGATTAATTTTGGTATTGGTTTCATTTAATAACGGAAATAATCCTTTGGGATTACAAAAGTTAAATTCTAGGGGAACGGGGCGAAAATCGGAGTAAATCAGGTCTGTTGGCCCATGAACATGATTTAACCAACTGGTAAGTTGATCACTGTTGGCAACGGTGGCAGAAAGGGCTACAAGTTGGACGCTGCGGGGACAGTAGATAATTGATTCTTCCCACACTGTACCGCGTTGGCGATCGTTCATGTAGTGGCACTCATCTAGCACTACAGCCTCAACGTCTGTCAAGGAGATGCCAACTTGTCCTATGGGTGTACCATAGAGCATATTGCGGAAAATTTCTGTGGTCATGACCAAAATTGGTGCATCCCTGTGAATGGAAGCGTCTCCGGTGAGGAGTCCAACTTGATCAAAGCCAAATTTTTCGCGGAAGTCTCGAAGTTTTTGATTAGATAATGCCTTTAAGGGAGTGGTGTAAAATACCCGTTTCCCGCGAGATAAGGCACGATAGATAGCATATTCCCCGATGAGGGTCTTTCCTGAGCCTGTGGGCGCACAGACGACTACTGAACGGTCAGCATTGAGGGAGGCGATCGCTTCTTTCTGGAATTGATCTAATTCAAAGGGGAAGATTGACCCAAGGTCAAGTTCATTAGCGAAGTCGGAATAATTCACTCAATCATAATTTACAAGCAGACTATCCACTATCATAACGTGATTCGTGGTTTGCTACGTTGACAGGAAAAGCGCAAGTTGTGAAGGTATTACTGAGCTTTTTTTAATCATTTTACTATTTCAGCAATTTTGCGGAGACCTCGACAGGCAATTACACTGACTACTTCCGCCAAGAAGTTTGTTGCAAAATTTGATCTATTTCTTGAGGAAAAGGACAATCATCAGGAAAAGAAAAAGATTGATAATCAGAGTTCTCTCGCAGAGTCGTTAATGCGCTGATATAACATTCTATAAATATTTCATCCCAATACGGTCTTAAGCTGGGAGAGTCTTCCAATAAGCCTTTCAATTCTCGCTGACTACGCTTAATTGTTTCTGTCCAACCACGATAGTCTTGAACGTAGTCTGAATAACAAAGTTTAAGACAATGTTCTAACATTGTGATGAGCCGATTTCGCAATTCTCGCTTTTGACTCCTTCCCAAACTTTCAATCTCCTCAATTAAGTCTTCCCAGTCAACACTATGATAATTTTGCTCTTTCAATAGATTAATTGTCTCTTCAATCCAGAGGGCGTAATCTGTTTGGGTTAGCATAGTATTTTTCCTCTTTCCCTAATTTTACACTTTTTTATCATTTTACTATTTCGGCAATTTTGTACAGAACTCGACAGGCAGATTCTAATTCGTTTTGGGTAGACAATGGGGCAAATACTCGTGATATGGCATAGTGTTGATTTTCTAGTTTGACAAACACAATATCGTCGCCATTGGTTAACATTCCAAAGTTAGGTAGATTAGTGTTGGGACTAGCCATTAAGTAAGTCAGGGTTTGTGGCAATGCTGACCACACTGATAACATGGTTTTTTTGGATTCTAAAACAATTACCCATAAGCGGTCTTGTAATACCAGTAAATCTATTCGACCCTGGAGGGTTTCTTCACTATCAGCTATTGTTATTTGTACAGATTCTTCTGCTTTGATGCGAAAAGGTGGATCATATAAACCTGCAATGGTCAGCAATGGAGAAACGAGTAATAGCATTACTGTACTTTCTAATAAATGCCCACCTGAACGATGATAAAGATAACGTTTCCAGAGAATTTCTAGGTTTGTGCGGTCATTGGGATTAATTTCAGGTAATTGATTATGCCATTCTGTAAAAAAATCCTGAGATTCATTGCGACTCAAGCCAAATCGTTTTTCTGCTTCAGCGATGGTGGTGATAGTTTCAGTCACAAAAAGATGTTCAAAAACTTGGTTACTGAAGTAGACCCTTAATGCAGTCATAGCAGCAGTTTGTATATCTTTCATAGGATGGGACTTAAAACGCTGTCGATAATTATCTAAACCATCCCACTTTTTAATACTACTTATCCCACCGTGTACAAGTTCGTTCCGAAGTTTAAAAAGTTCATCTATACGCTTCTCCCAGTCGTTTTGATCAGGAAATGTTTTTCTGATACCTTCTTTAAGATTTTTACGAACTTTATTGTGTTCACAAAAAAGAGCATCTAAGGCAATGAAGAAGTGAATAAAACGCTCTGTACTATCATAAACAATTCCATAGTTAATAAAATGGGCAGCCGTAGTCGCTCGTTGTTCAGCCAAGTTTGAAGCATTAGACTTTAATTCATACCAACTTTGTATTTCAGATAATATATCTGATGATATATGAAGACAATTGTTAACCAATAAAGGTGGAAATAGATTGCCTATTCTTGCGGTTATAGAACCGCATTCTGCTTTACTTGCATCATCTGGAAATTGAATTGAATAGGTAGTTGGATCTGCACCACTCTTAGTCAGAAGGTTAGGTATTTGATCATCTAAACAAGAGCAAAGAATAGCAATGAAAGTACGCATACTGTCCCCTGCAATACTTCTAGCACCAGAGGCTGTCCCTGATGCTTCACAAATCAACCAAGTTGGTGAAAATAAGAAGTCCTTATTGCTATGGTCACTTATTCCATTTGCCCAAGTTCCAATGCTAGGCATCCAGTCTTGTGATTCATCGTAATTTTCAGAAAGTTTTTTCCATTGATCTTGATCATTAGCCCTAAGAAGAGTTAAACCATCAAATCCAAGAATAAATGAATCAGTTCTGACTAAACGCAGTGGGTACATAATTAGCCATTGAACTAGCGAATTAGCTAAATTGCGATGGATTTCATTCCACAAATGAGATGCAAATTCGTCCGGATTTTTAATTGCTCTGGCTTCAAAAAGTGTACTGGCTCTTCTTAAAAAAAGACTGTCAAAGGTAAAAAGATTTGGGTTAATTGCATTTTCTCGCATTGCATTTTCTCGCAATGTTTCTCTAATTATCTTTGAAAAAGACTCTTTGTCACCTCCTTCAAGCTGAGGATCAAAACGTATAGCTATATCTGCAATATCTTCACAACATTCAAACACACCACGATTTATCCACCACTTCATTCCAAATGATGAACCCAGATGTTTCCCAGTCATAAATGATTCTAATAATCCAGAACCATCTTCTGGCTCGTTCAAATAAATCTGTTTTGTCAAATGAATAAGCTTCTTGATAAGCTTCTTGATAAGAGCATTATTGGCTTTCATTATTTCGATAGATTTTATAAAATCCTTTTTATTATAGCTGTTATCCTTTGGATGCAATACAATAGAGGGCGGGGAAACCCTAATCCTAAAGATTTTACAACTCACAGACTTTTTCACAAACTGGAGAACCGTTAGACAGCAATTTCAGTCAGAATAGAATAGTGTGTTTGAAGTAAGCCGCATTCCTTTAAATCAATATATGGATACTTTAACCAAAAACCGAGAGCAAATTATTGAGTCAATTAAGACATTACCAGAGGATTCCCTCACTGAACTCATCAATTTTGTTGATTACCTGCGCTATAAAGCAACTCAAAAACAATCCCAAAAAACCAGTAAAAACTTTTTGCTTTCAATTGCAGCCTTGGGAAGTTCAGTCAAAAAGAGTGATAATGGAAAATATTAACGCAGCCATTTCTGGTTTCCCAATCTAATCAGCTATGCAAAACCTCACCAGAATTACCCGCAACCCTGAAGTAATGGGCGGCAAACCCTGCATCCGGGGAATGCGTATCACAGTTGGTACTATCGTTGGCTTAATGGCATCTGGACACAGTACAAATGATATTCTCAAGGCTTATCCATACCTTGAAGAAGTAGATATCTATGAAGCTCTTGCCTATGCTGCATGGCGGGCTGAAGAAATTGAAGTCCCGTTGATAAGTGCATGAAAATTTTGATTGATATGAATCTTTCCCCCGATTGGGTAGCGGTTTTTGGGAGGTATAATATTATCGCTGTCCATTGGTCTACCGTTGGCGATACCCGTGAGAAAGATTCGGTAATTATGGAGTGGGCAAGAACTAATGGATATATCGTCTTTACCCACGATTTAGACTTCGGTTCTCTGTTAGCTGCCACAGGTGCAAATACTCCCAGCGTTATTCAGGTTCGGACTCAGGATATTTTGCCTAGTAGCATTGAAAATATAGTAATTTCAGCCCTGAACCAGTTTGAATCTTCTCTTTTTTCCGGTGCGTTGCTAACAGTTGACAAAGCCCAATCTAGGGTGCGTATTTTACCCATTAAACGTGGTTAAGAGGGAGTGGATATTTCTGGGTTTTCAACCATAAACCGCTGTATTTTGTAATTTCCCGTGCTGCATATCATAAAAAAACTTCACTTATCACCCTTTCCCCAATTCTTGAGCGCGTTCTTTCGAGGCTTTCACAGCTTCAATGATAGCAGAACGAAAACCGGCTTTTTCTAAGGCACTGACACCGGCAATAGTTGTCCCCCCAGGACTGGTAACTCTATCCTTGAGTTCCGCTGGGTGGATTTTTGTTTCTTGTAACAGTGTGGCTGTTCCTAAGACCGTTTGTACAGCTAGTTGTTGAGCGATCGCTCTCCCAGACCAATTTAATGAAATTGAGGATAGCGATTCCTACGGAGCGTTTCGCTATCGCACTATATTTTAGGGTACGTTAATGAAGCGATTAAATAAGGCTATGATATAGGGGTAAACCTTTGATTTCTTCCCCTGCTGCTAGTTTATGGAGATATAAATATGACTGTGCAATTTAGAGAAAAAGCTTTGATGGCTTATGAAACCATGCCATCAAGTCAGAAGAATAGGGTTTCTAAAGTAATAAAGCAGCTAGATGTTGATAAATCACAGCGATTAAAGTCTGATAAACTTGAGGATACAGATACGTGGGTAGTCAAAGTAGATCCCACAGTACGGCTACTATTTAAAAAAACAGATCAGGGTTTTTTGATAATTGATATTATTGACCGCAAAAAGGAAGATTATTCGTGATCACACTTTTTCCTTATAAGTTTGATATCAACAAATGTGATCAACAGATTCAAGAACTGCAACATTTTCTAACAGCTAATTTAGCAATTTCAGAAAGTGGAGAAAATGGACTACAGAAATTTTTCTCAGAGCGACCAAACTTAATTCTTTTACTTGGATATTGGCATTTTGGGCTAGAACCGGCTTTTTATAAGCCCGAAGTAAGTTTATTTAGTAACGAGTTTAGAGCAGATTTTGTTATTGCTGATCGACAGAAAAAGAAGTTTGTTTTTATTGAATTTGAGGACGCAACAGAAAATAGCATTTTTAAGCTTAAATCAAAAAGTTCTGATTCAGCGAATACTAGTTATGAGTGGTCTTCGAGATATGAACATGGGGTAAGTCAAGTCATAGACTGGTATTACCGAATGGATGATTATGAGAGAACTTATAAATTTGAAGAATATTTTGGTCATCGTGAAATCAGCTATACTGGGTTGCTTGTGATTGGCAGGGATAAATTTATCCAGCAATCTGGCTTAATGCAAAGATTTCGATGGAGATCAAGTAAAACTATCATCAATAGTAAGCCTCTTCACTGCATAACTTTTGATCAATTGCTTCAGGAGTCAATAGAAAAACTATCTACTCTAAAAGCGAGTGATGAGCTTGAATAAAGCCACTGAAAAAAATCCCAAAAAACCAGTAAGGTTATTAATTGGAGATGTATCGTTGACAATGATCACAACCTACCCATCTCCCGTAGATTCTTAATATCTTGTTCAAAATCTTCTACATCATAATGCACCGGGATTTGACGACTTGCTAATAGATGTTGAAAAGCAATCCGGTTCATCCCTGCAAATCGGCTTGCTTGAGCCAGAGTAAGTTTGTCCTTCTGAAACAGCAAAACGGCAATTTCTTGCTTCATTTCCCCTTCATTCATTCGAGTCGCGGTTAAGCTGTTACGCAGCTAGATCCAATAATCCTGATATTGTTATTTCTTGTAGTGCGGGCATCTTGCCCGCAAGAATTATACAAATTAAATGCACAACAGCTTAGAAGTTCATCAGAGATGATAATACTCATAACTAAAGTCCTCTTCAATATTTTTAATTCTAAACATTTATCTCTTTCAAAGTGAATAAAAACTTTAGTGAAAAAAGATTTTTGAGTCACCTTGAAAAGTTATTATCACCCCTTCCCCAATTCCTGAGCGCGTTCTTTTGAGGCTTTGACGGCTTCAATGATAGCAGAACGAAAACCGGCTTTTTCCAAGGCGCTGACACCGGCAATGGTTGTCCCACCAGGACTGGTAACTCTATCCTTGAGTTCAGCAGGATGGATTTTTGTTTCTTGTATCAGTGTAGCTGTTCCTAAGACCGTTTGTACAGCTAGTTGTTGAGCGATCGCTCTTGGTAAACCCACAGCCACACCTCCATCAGCCAACGCTTCAATCATCAATGCCACATAAGCCGGTCCACTACCAGATAATCCTGTCACCGCATCCATGAGGCTTTCCGGGACTTCGACGACTTCCCCCACAGCGGTAAAAATCTGCTGTGCTGTTTGTTGGTGATGGGGATGAGTATATGCACCTAAAGAAATTGCCGTTACCCCTGCACCTACTGTAGCGGGAGTATTAGGCATAGCCCGAATTATGGGAACTTGGGGAAAGGCTGCTTCCAATTGTTTTAAAGTTACACCCGCGAGGATAGAAATGATCAGGGGTGAATGTTCTGTGGGCAGGATATCTGCTAATTCTTGAGCCACAGCCGTAAATATTTGGGGTTTGATTGCCAACATCACCGCTGTTTTCGCTTCCCCTAACACCAAGCTATTATCCGTAGTTACAACCACCCCATATTGCTGCTCTAAATAGCTACCGCGTTCAGCCTGGGGTTCACTGACGATGATTTCTGAGCCTTGATAAATACCACTGACAATAAGGCGGGATAATAGAGCTTCTCCCATTACCCCACCGCCAATTAAGCCAAATTTTATATTCATTTTCATTAGTCACTAGTTAGTGGTCAATTAATTATCAGAACTAATGACTAATTTACCTTACTGTGCCATCCGAGTGGGTTCATTTCCCCAAGCGGTCGTTGCTGCTGTCGCTGCGGGACGAGCGGGACGAGCTTGGCTGATAGGCACTTCATGTATTAAACCACCTTGAGTGCTAACTTGCACGCAACTGGGAGTAAACAAGAAGATGCTTTCACCAATTCGTTCTTGATGTCCGTCTAAGGCATAAGTACCACCGGCAACAAAGTCAACTGCACGTTGAGCTTGGTCGGGGTCCATAATGGTCAAATTTAATACTACTGATTTGCGTTCGCGCAATGCTTGAATCGCTTGGGGCATTTCTTCAAATGTGCGAGGTTCGAGGACTAGAACTTCAGAGATTCCATTAATTGCGCCTGGCATACCAATAACATTACTCATAGGTTTGGATACTGTTGTTGCTACTTCTTCAGTAGTGGTAGGTGGATTTTCCCGCCAACGCCGATTGGCAGGAGTAGTTTCCTGTGGCGCTGGTTGAGGATTTTCTTGCTGATAGATGTTTTGATAGTTATTGGCTGTATCAGCTTCTTCTTCGTAGTATTCGTATTCTACCTGCTCATTTAAGCCAACAAAGTCCCTGAGTTTGGAAAATATATTACTCATGTTGTACGCTCCCGGATTAAAATTCCCCTAATTTTCCTGGCTATAAGTTACATTAAAGTTACTTTTAGGCAGTAGTCGTAACTATAGTAGATGTTGGACGTAGCAATTGTACTACTGATTTTACTCTTTAGTACAAATTCTCAATTATCAACAGATACTCATGTTAATGCCTGCACATTAACGAATCTGTAACATTGAGTTAAAATTGTAGCCTAATGATCATTAAAAATAAAGGGGGTCTGACCACCTTTGCAATTAAGAATTACTTATGAGAATATTATATTTTTTGACAATTATCAATACTTGGTAGTAAATTCGCAACCGAGTGTTAATCATGCCGTCTCGAAGTATGACTACAGCTATGTCTAGGCTCGTTCACCAAACAAAATTGTACCTAATCGCACCATTGTTGCCCCTGCTTGCACTGCCAATTGGTAATCCCCAGACATACCCATTGATAATTGCTGCATTGTAATATTTGGCCAATTTTGTGATTTGATGGTTTGTGCTAATTTGTATGTACTATTAAATAGTGTTAAAATTTCTGCATCCGCCAAACCTTGCGGCGGAATTGTCATCAAACCTTGAATTTGTAAATTTTGACATTGGTTGAGTGCTGCCAAGTCAGCTAATAATTCTGGAACCATCCAACCAGATTTATTCGCGTCGGGGAGAAGTTTGACTTGTAAGCATACGTTAGGATTCACTCCCAGTTCTTGCGCTAGAGTATTTAAGCGTTGTGCCAGCGGCAAGTTATCAACGGAGTGAATCCATTGAAATAGTTCTAAGGCTTTTCTGGCCTTGTTCGTTTGCAGATGTCCAATTAAGTGCCAGGTAATATCCGATAGATCTTGCAATTCGGCTTGTTTACTGGCAGCTTCTTGGATGCGACTTTCGGCAAAATCACGAACTCCTGCGGTGTATGCTTCCCGCATTAATTCGGTAGATACTCTTTTTGTAACAGCAATCAACCTCACTGTAGATGGGAGTGAGGCGCGAATTTGAGTAAGGCGATCGCTAAGTGAACTACTCATTGGAATGTGCGCTGAAATACACCTTGAAGTTGCTCGTACTCTTGAGAATTACCACTGCGGCGCAAAGTCCGTAGGCGATTTTCCAGCATCATTCTGGCTTCAGTCCGGCCAATTGGCTGAAATTTCAGGGCTTTAAGCTCAGTTGTTACCAGAAAAAATAAGCGTTGGGCGTAGAGTGTGGTAAACAGATCCTGGTTCTCATCAACCATACAGATCCTATAGAGTAAACCCCAAGTTGGATGATTTATGTAAGTTTCTGAGTTTTCTGGATTCATTTCCTAGTCAGGGTGGGGAGTATATGTAGCCGGGAACGGGGAACAGGCTGAAAAGTTTGATGATAACTGGATGTTTTCATGCAACTGACAACCGCTATAGCTTGTTCTGCAATTTACTAACATTCAGAGGATAGTATATCCCTTCCGCCAAATTTTTCGTTGACAGTGCGAAACTAACAATCTTCTTGACGGTTTCTGAAGCAAAACAACACCCTTTTAAGTCTGTGATGTTGCACAGGCTTCTTTCTATCCTGCCACAATTCTCACCCAACGGCGCAAAAATGGACATTTATCCAGCCGGCATATAGTAGGAGTCAGGAGTCAGGAGATTAAGGAGTCAGGAAGAAAGAAGAAAGAAGAAAGAAGAAAATTTTTTCTCGTTCCCATACTCTGTATGGGAATGAATTCTCAAGGCTCTGCCTTGAATAACAATAGAGGCAGAGCCTCTAGATAGTATTCCCAGTCCGAGACTGGGAACGAGATGAAAAATGTCATATTAGAATTGAGGGCTTCTGTCTCTCGACGGATGAAAACACCTAAATTCATTGCTTAAATCTAGAATACCGGGAATTCATGCGCCAATTTACCAACGAGGAGAAGCAACCCTGCTGCTTTTGCCGCAAGCATTAATAATTCCTTTTCCTTTTTGCAGAGGTGAAGTTCCTCTGTTGTCATTTCATCGTAGTCGAGTTCCTCCTCAATGAGATCAATGATCTCTCGAGCTAGTTTCATTGTAACGAAAAGCACTGTGCGCTCGTCTTCGCAGAACGCTACAGGTGCCATATCCCAGGCTTTCGTAAACGTGAGTATATAACCCGCCTTACTGGGACAGAAAAACTTTAACTCAAACCCAATCTCCTTTAGATCCGATATTTTAAGCGACTTCCTGTTCTCGTAAGTGATCGGAACGTCTGTTCTTAGGAATTTCATGTCTTTAGTCTTTCTGCTTTATGTATATTATGTATATTATGTATATATTGTAAGATAAATGCGTTGCTTATTTACCAGAGTCAGATCCCCGACTTCTTGAAGAAGTCGGGGATCTTGTTACCGATTTTTCAGAGAAGGAAAATTTTTCCCACCTAGTTCAATTTGTCCAGTTACGCACCCAGCTTTTAACCTATTTACTAAATATTCTAAATCACTGGCAATAAAATTTGTGCCATGATCTGGTTCTACTAAGCTAATTAAATTCACATCATTGATTATTTGATCACCTAAATTAGCAATTCCTAGAAAATTGAAAACCCCTGATTCATAAGTTCCACAAGGTACAGAAGGATTATTCATTCCTACACAATATTCATTTTCTTGAAACCAATCAAAATCAGGATAGCCATGAAAGTGAACTATGGGCGCACCATTGGCAATTAATTCTGGTGTATATAAAGCCGCAGCTAAACTAATAGCTAACATGACATAGATATCATAGGAAGGTTTGATATCTGTTTTTTTTGAATTACTTCCTAATGGTAATTGCAGATGTAATTTATCTTGTAAACCAATCCGCAGAATATCAGAATCAATGTTTAAATCCGTTTTATTTGCCCCGGAACGAGAACTAACTAACCAAATATCAGGTATTTGCTTAAATCTATTTTCGGCGTTGATATTTAGTTTAATAAAACGTCTACCTTGTTCATTTTGGCGAAGTTCATAACTACTAAATCCGGCTACAGGTAATAAATTCTCCCATTCATCAATAGTGATTTCTGGCTTACCGACATAATGAGGAGGTTCAGCATAAGCCACAAAACCATAAGATACTCCTGTTCTGCCATTAACGATAACATTAACAATGTCTCTATGGGATTTTCTTTTAATAACTTCATCTAATTTAAATCCGGCGGGAAATAAACCTGTAGATGCTAATTCTTGCCCTAATTTTACCAGCTTTCCGGCATAGTTTGATAGATGAGGATTATATTCTCCTAGTTCAAAGCGACTAATTAATAATGGAGTAATGGGGACAAATACTTTAGGAATAAGTGATTTTAAAGCAAAATTTTCAATTTCATGGGGAGCGAATTTAGAATCAGAAAGATTCATATTCAAAATAGAAAATTTTTCATCAGATACACCAATAACAATTTCTGAAAAGGTTTTAACTAGTGTATTGATACCAATGCGAATTTTTTCTGAATAAGGTGTGAGTGGATTAACAAATTCAGCATCTATATCAGTGAGAATTATTACTTGTGTATTTGTCGGATCTTCCACATATTTGGCAGCATGATCTTCAGCCCAACTACTTAATTTAGCAATTTCTATAACGGACATTTGCTGTTTTTCTTTCAACCATGTATAAGATAACTTATACCAAGCCTCAGCTATAAATATTCCTAATTTTCTTAACCATGAGTTTGGTCTTTCTACGTCTATTACAGCATCAATATCTGCTCTGACACTCTGCATTTTTAAAGATTTCTGCCAGTTAATAATGGGGATTTTAATGGTATGTTTTAATTCGGTTGTGGCTTCTTTCCAGGGAATTACTTTCACACCATGCTTTTGCAGATAGAAAATTAATTGTTGGCGAAATCTGACAATAAATTGATGATGATAATTATCGGGTAAAGGTCTAAAAGTAACTTTTAAGTTTTCAGCCATGAATTGAGGATTAATAATTGGTGCTTGATATCCTGTGGGTGATTCTCCAGAAAAGCCACCAATTAATTTACCAATAGTTTGTAAACTAATACCTTGAGTTAAAGGTTCATGGGCATAGTTATTTGTAACATTCATTTCCTGGATTAATGCTAAAATATCTTCTTTATATGTAGCTATTTCTATTTGTATTTCTGGAGTAATTACACCCTTGGGAGAACGAATATTTAGCTTGCTATTTTCTGACCAGAATAAGACACCTTGTTGAGTGAGTTTTGCTAAAATTTCTGCTGCGTTCATAACAAAATTTCCTGTATTTAAAAATAGGAAGTTAGAAAAGAGGACACCTGGCTGAATTAGGCTATCCTAATCTAGCGAAGTGTCCCAATAATCAAGGAGGAAAAACTGGTTTATCAGTAATTAAACAGAATTTGTAGAGGTTATATCTGGATAATTTCTGACTGAGAATTTTCTAATTCTTCAGATAATCTGAGAGAAAGTTCTTCAATTGTGGGATAATACCAAAGGTGGATAAGTGATAATTTAAATCCCAAAAACTTTTCGGCTTTACTAGCGATAATTATAGTTTGTGCTGAGTCTAAACCGTAACTATCTAAAGGTTCACGAATATTTATTTCTTCTGGATTAACTCCCAGTAAAGAGGAAATTTCTGCAACTAACCAAGTTTGAATTTTAGTGGCGTTATCTTGGTTTTCGGGTAGAGAATGAGAGAGATTGTTATTCATTTATGTACCTCCTGGTATTAAGTAATGAGATGATATCTTCATGATATAATCAATGCAATTATCAACCAGTTTTTCTATGGTTTGGCGATTAAGTGCAGGTTGAGAAAAAACAAAATTTAAAGTCATTTTTTCTTGAAAAGTAGCAGCGTGAACAATAAACATTCCTGCATATAAAGCATGAGAACCAACAAAACTGATTTCTTCTAGTTCTAATTCACCATAGCTATGGGGAATATTAACTTTACCAACGTTAGAAACTGAAACTGTAGCAGATACTTGATTCGGGAATAGCAAAGAAAAATTTATCAATTGTTTAGCGAGAAATATCATTTGAATAATTTCTCCTTGGCTAATTTTTTTATTAAGAGTATGTTTTGCTTTTCGCGCTAATTCCCAAAAAGATATATTATTAGTAATTCGATAAAATCCCATGATAGAGGCGGCTAAAACCGTCATATTTTCTTGACTAATTTCTGGTTGTAACCGTCTTCTTAAATCAAGATATGATAAACAACTAACTCGAATATTATCTTCATGGCTTTTAGTCAGTTGTTTGGAGACTGTTAACATTAATGCCGCACATAAAGCACTTTGTACTGTAGTTTTTTCTTGTCTGCATTGCTGAATAAACTGTTGTGTTGATTCTTCGCTAAGTTGTCTATGAATGATTTCGCAACGCCGTTGAGAAATGGGAACATATTTTTCTACTCCTAATGTTTTTGGTTGATTCCAATATTTTTGCAGTGCGAGATTTAATAATAAAGCAATTCTCCCTAGTTTGCCTTTAAAACTATTTGTCCATGGAGGTAATAGTTTTTCAATGGGTGGAAGTGGTTCTAACGTAGTAACTGCTGGAATGGATTTACCTGCGGTAATTTTTTGACAGTAAGTTAAAATTTCTGAATGAAGTTGGATGCTTGATAAACCGTCGGTAATAGCATGATGTGTAGTTGTAATTAGATAATTGATATTCTGCTGATTTAATATTTTTACAAGTACGACTCGTAGCAGATATTTACTACTATCAATTACCTGATTCATTTCTGTATTAACGATTGCTTCCCATTCCTGACTTTCTCTAATATTAACAACTTGCAAAGGAAGTTTTCCTGTACCTTTGGACTGATAATAGTAGGAATTTCTAGAATTAATAATATGAGCATTAAGCGCAGGATGACGATATTGAATAATATCTAAAGACTGTCTGAGAACCGTTTCTTGAATATTTCCTTGAATCCGGCTAATGGTAACTAAGTTCCATGTTTTAGCTCGTTGATTCAGGATTTCCATTGTTTCTTCTAGCTGTCCTAATTTTCTATTTATAGCCATTTTTATCACCGTTGTTGGTAGTGAGGGATTTATCCCTCACTTGCATATAAATCTAATTTGATTTGTTTATGTTGTGGGCATTATTGTATTTTAATAACGAACCACAGAGGCACAGAGATCACAGAGGAAATGCTGTATAGTGCTAACTACAAATTTTGTGGATGATATTGGCTGAATTCTTCTGGCATTTGTAAGCCTTGAATTTTTAAGTTTTGAATACGATATAAATACGCTGCACCTGTCATAATTTGATCGGCTATATCAACTACTCGACGATTATTGATATCTGCTAAGTAAGAATGACGTACCCAATTATTAAAACTTCCCATTGCTGGGCCACACCAGATTTGATAATCAATTTCTCGACCTTTTTCTCCAGTATTTGACCACCGGGAAGATAGTCCTAAATACCAGCGAAATATTAATGCCATTTTTAATTTAGGATTATTAGCTGCTTTGCTTAATTTTTCTGGGTTACGTTGAGATAAATAAGTAGATGTTTCTTGCCAAATTTCGGCAATTGTTTTTCGCAGAATTTGTTTTTCTAACTTTTCTATTTCATCTGGAGGAATTTCGGCAAAGGAATTATAATTTCTGTATAATTCCCCTAGTTTTTGAGCGCGAAGGGGGAAAAGAGTTCCCCGCTTAAGAACTTGTAATTTGACTCCCATTTCAAACATATCTGCTGCGGGTGCCATCATTACATCAGTCATTTCTGCTTCAGCTAGGAGCTTTTTTGTATATTCAGAAGTCCCAGCTTCAAGGCAAGATTGATTAATAGAACCGGTGACAATATAAGCTGCACCCATCATTAAGGCTGCTAGTGCTGATTGGGGTGTGGAAATTCCCCCAGCTACCCCAATTCTTACGGGTTGTTTATAACAATATTTACGTTGAATTTCGTCTCTTAATTCTAAGATAGAAGGTAATAAACAAACCAAGGGACGATTATCTGTATGTCCTCCTGAATCTGCTTCTACGGTAATATCATCAGCCATAGGAATCTTCGCGGCAAGATGAGCTTGCAATTCGCTAATTAATCCTTGTTCAACTAATTGGGTGAGAATTTTTGTGGGTGCAGGTTGGAGGAATTTAGTGGCAACTTCTCGCCGGGAAACTTTGGCAATAATTTTATTTTTGATTTCAATGTCATTAGCTGAATTTAAACTTAGTCCAGCGGCCCGATAGTAGACGATATTATCACTCAAATCTAAGAATGCAGAGGCTTCAATTATTCTGACTTGATGCTGTAAATACAAATCAATTAAACGCCGTTCAATAGCAGGTTCGCTAGGACTATGAAGCAAGTTAAAAACATAAGATTTGTGATGTAAAGCTTGTTGAATTTTGTGAATTGCTGTTTCTATCCGGGAAGGAGATAAACCTCCTGCACCAAAGGAGCTTAAAATGTTGGCTTTTCCCAAGGTAATTACCATTTCTTCAGATGCAATACCTTGAGCCATTGCCCCAGTCATATAGGCATATTTTACGCCGTAGAACTCTAGAAAAGTTGGATCACCTAATTGATGAAATCCGATAGTAGGAACAGTTAAAAGCATTTCCAATTTCTGAGTTTTACCGTTAGCACTATATGATAAACTGCCTTCATTGCTAATACCAATTTGTCCTTCTTTATTCAGAATATAACAAGGAGAATTTAAATTCATCAGTTTATTTTTAATATTTACTGCATCAAAAGACACAGTATTTAAATCGCCTTGCCATCCTTGATAATTGTTATTCATTGAAGGAGAAAATTTGAGTTGTTGTTGATACTTGTTTTCTAAATTAACCACGTTATTTAACCTCTAATCATCAATTTGAATGTTTTGGACAGGCAAGATGCCTATCCCACAATAGATTCACAAGAATTACTCTGTATTTCTACTTTTCTTTTCTAACTTGGATCACCATTTTTTTGTACAAATCTAATTGCTGCTGGAGAAAGAGACTAAGTTGTTGAAGTGATGTTTGCCGGGACTTTAATAAAAATCCGTGTGCTTTAGCCAGCCGGACATGATGATCATTTAAACTTTTATAATTAGGGGTGGATTTTATTTTGTGTTCATAATTTAATAAGGAAGTATCTGGAAAAGATGACTGATTTTCGCAAGCATTATCTTGATCCAATTTGATGTTGGGAAAAGAATATAAAGGTGATAAATCCAATTCAACTCGATGACTAAACAGCTTGGCTAAGGCTTTAATAATGGAGGTATGATCATCTACACCTCTTCTATTTAGAGATACAGCTAGATGTTCTTTGTCTTTGAGAATTTCGCTAATCCACCGACTACAGTTACTACCAACACCAACTTCAATAAAGATTCTGATATTATCATTGTAGGCACGATTAACTAAGCGAGGAAAATCAAGTTGGTGACAAAGGGCTTTAGCAATATTTTTGCCTATTGAATTACTATCAATTTTCATGGGTGCGTATTCTGCCGCAGAGTAGAAAATTGCTTTTGAATTTGCTTGGCTAGGTAAGGTATTGACTTTTACTAATTCATCATATTCAGAGTGCATTGGTTCACAATGAATTACATGATTAATTGATGTTGGAAAAGCGTCACATTTTAATGTTTGAATAACTCTTTCACAAGCTTGAGTTTCACCAGCAATAATGACTTCTTCAGGTGTATTAATTAAAACGATATAAACCCGACTTTCATTTTTTAGAACTTCTTGGACTAGGGAAGAGGAACATATCAAAATATAGTTACTCCAAAATTCTTCGCTTTTACCTGTATGAATTAAAGGTAATCCCCAATGCTGACGAACTGCATTTTTTTGACCAGATAGCCGGGTTTTAAATAAAGGGGATGAATTCAAATAATCACTGGTACTTTTAAAGCTAGTCCAGACCCCTTGTGCTAACATCATGCTAGTTTCACCAAGGCTATATCCAAAAGCATAGGGGGACTGAATGCGAAAGTAATTTTTCAGCATTACTGTCATTAATCTCGCTAAACCAACTTCCCATTCGAGCATAGAAACTGGATCATTTATTAATTTTTGTTCTATAGTTTCTAGTTGTCTTTTTGATAATTTATTAATGCTGCGAGGATAGATAAATTTTTCAATGTCAGCGGCTCGATTATAAACGCTTTTAACGACAACATCATCATAGAGTTGAGGGAAAAGACGGAAAATATTTCGTCCTATTCCTATATAAGAAGTAAAAGAACCAGGATAAACAAACGCAACATGACCTTTTTTTCCTTGGGGATTAACTGTAAAATAACTACCAAGAGGAGTTTGCCAATCTTTGCCAGTAGCAAAAGCAATTTTCACTCCCTGAATTGCCCTTTCAATTTCTCGTTTTAATTCTTCTGGATGTCGTGAAAGAATTGCTAAAGCGTAAGTTGATTGTTGATATTGCTGATATTTTTGGAAATAATCACTAGCAAGTTGTGATAGAGAAGAAACATCTGTGAGACTTTGTTGAAGTGCGGTAATTTGTGTTAATAAAGAAGCACGATCATCAGCCGCAATGGGAAATAAATAATAGGACATTTCTGCTAAATATTGACTACTGCGTTCTATCTGGCTGATTTCTTCTGACAAAATTAAATGTCCATAAATATTATCTTCTTCCATTATATTTACCGCAGCTATTCTTTTAGTCGCACCAGGTTCTAAAAACCAAGGTTTTGATTCTACGGCTACATAAAAGGGGCTTCCGTGCCAAATTTCTGGCTGTTTAGGATTGAACCATTGGGGAACACCGGGAATATAACGATAATATAAACAAAGTGCGGTTTTAATGAGGCTAAATATGCCCGCAGAGGCTTGTGTATTGCCAATATTTGCTTTCACACTACCCAGGGCACAACTCAGATTTTCTGCCCCTGTCTGATAAGCCGATATTAAACCTTGAATTTCCGCTATATCTGCGTTAGGAATCCCACTAGCAACAACTTCCAAATAACCAATATCTGCGGCATTAACATCTGCTATTTGAAACGCCTCTTGACAAGCTTGCTTAACAGTTTCTGGATGATTTGGAGCATCTTTCACTACACTCAAACCATCAATGACTGCATAGATGCAATGATTTCGTTGCTTGGCTGTTTCATACAGTTGTAATACTACTGCGGCAGCACCTGCTGTTTTTATGATCCTCTGAGCTTTTTCGTCATAACTGAAAGCATATCCAGTCGGATTAATTTCTATCGGGTAATTCTTATCTATCCCGACAATTAAAACAGCCTCAACTTGTTGGGAAATTAATAATTTTTTACTGACATCCAAGGCTGATAAAAGCGAATTTTCTTCGGCAAAAAATGCTAATTCAGCAGAAATATAATTAGCTAATTTAGCAGAATTTTCTGTGGGAGAAATGATGATTAAAGCTATCTTTATATCTGGTTGAATTTTAGCATCTTCCAGCGCAGAATTGATCACCTCTCGACTTAAAGGAGTTTGCTGATAATTTTCAGATGTAACTGAATTTTGCTTACCTTCATAAATCAGACGTTCAAACTTATTTAATGTTGGTGAACTACTCACAAAACAATCCATACCGACAATTGCTAACTTTTGATTCTGTGCAATTGATTTCATTATGATTCTCCATTTTTTTATAAACTAACCGAAACAGAGGACACAGAAAAAATATTTGCAGATAAATACACTCTTAATTCTCTCCGTGCCTCTGCGTCTCTGCGTGAAAAAAATCTAATCTTTGACTATTTGTCGAGGTAGAATTGTTCCTTTAGCACCAATCATGCGATTATAAATTTGTCCTTGATGACCATAGGTAATCACATCTGTAACCACCGATGATTCTGTCTTTGATTGCACTTCACAAGTCACATAAAATGTCTCACCAAAAGGCACTTTTGCAAATTGTTCAAAGTTCTTAATTTCTGATGGTAAACATCCAACTTGATGAAAATGTTGTGTCCAAATCCAGAGCGAATGAATCTGGACATCTGCTATGTAGGAATTGAATGTTTGCACTGGGAATTGTCCCTGTTGTTGTGCTGTGGGTTCTGGTAAGTAGCATTCAATCGTTATCTGACTAGGGCTGGTATTTAAAACTGATTTTACACCTTGAAAGGTGACTCCATGAAATAGGCTAGAAGCATTTACTTGATATAATTCTTGATTGGTTTTGAGGAGATTTTCATCCTGATTAAAGTTCAGGTTTACATAATTAGGAGGTGTGGGAATTTCTCGTTTGAGAATTAGATTTGTGCTGAAATGATAGCGGACTTTTCCGTCTGATGTCTTACTACTAATTTTAGCAGAAAATTCTATTTTCTGATTTTCATGTTTCGCAAGTTCCTGAATTTCTAAAACATATTCATTTGTTGAGGTTTCATCAAAAACTATGCCTTTTAAAACTTTGAAATTGGGAGAACCAAAGGCTGTAAATCCAGGATAGAGTTGTTCACAAGCATTAGTCATCCATAATAACCCACAGGTGGCAGGAAGTACGGGACGACCGAGGATAACATGATCATGTAAAAATGGGTTTTCGGCTAATGTTAATTGGCGGTTAATTCGATAGGTTTTTAACTCATTGGATAAGGTTGCAGGAACATAAATTAAGGGACTACCAATCACTAATTGAACTGTGTCTTGATTAGCGGTAGTTAGTTCATTAACTAATATTTCCGTTCCTGTCTCTACGGGAATAACTTCAATTCCTCTTTCTGCAAAAGCTTTCTTTAGTTCTGATGATACCATGCCACTTTCCCAGGGACCCCAGTTAATAGCCATGACATGACAATTGGGGTAATTATGTTTAATTAAATGGGCAGATTTGTTCAGGATTTCATTGGCTATGGCATAATCTGATTGTCCCACATTGCCATAAAATCCCACCACAGAAGAAAACAAAACTAAATATTCCAATTGACTCGCTGGTACACACCGTAGAAGATTTTCTAAACCTTTAACTTTAGCTGCATAAACATTTTCAAAATCCTGAATTGATTTTTTTTCAATGCGTTTATCAGCTAAGTTTCCTGCACCATGAATTATGCCAGTTATCGCCCCAAAACGTTCAATTACATCTGCAAGTTTTGATTCTAGTAATACTGTGTCGGTAATATCTACACTCAGATATTCTGCTTTTCCTCCTGCTTGTTCAATGGCTTTAAGAGTACTTTGAATTTCTCGCTGTGAGGAAATTGCTTGATACTTTTTCTGTACCATTATTGGTGTTGCTTTTTCCCCTTGGGCTTGGAAATTTTCTAAAATCCGCTGTTTTAATTCTGCTTCATTTTCGCAATTTTCTGCCCAAACTGGTTCAGGTTCTGGACTGGAACGCCCTAAAAGAATAAATTTACATTGATATTGCTGGGCGATTTTAATGACACATTGGGCTGTGATTCCTTTTGCACCACCACTAACTAGAAAAACTTGATCTTTGGTAATCTCTCTTTGAGAATTAGTAGTTGGTAATGGGCTGAAGTCTGCAATTAAAGTGACTCTTCCTTTTTTGCTATATCCTACTTCTTGAATCAACAAGTTTGAATCATGAATTTCCGCGAGGATATGTTTTACAGATGTTTCTGGATCTATTTCTGGATTTAAATCAAGGGAACGACAAAATACATTTTCCCATTCTTGATTAATACTCTTGCTAAGTCCGAATAATCCTCCAGAAATTGCACTAAAATCATGGGTTTCTCCTAATCCAAATTCACCATCTAAACGCGCAACGTTAATAAAACAACTGCGGCCAAATTTTGCGGCTTTGTTGAGTGGTTCTTTCAGGTATTTAGCGATTAAGAAGACGTGACGCAGAATGGATTTATCTATGTCTAATGGTGTTGCTGGGTGGAGATGAATAAATGCAGCTACAGTACCATAATTATCAGCAATCTGTTCTAACTGTTGTTGTAAATTTTCTTCATTCCAATCAGTTAAAACTACTCTATTGATTCCTTTATGAATATTTGAATCAATTCCAGGGAAACTTAAAACTACAGTTTTCCAACCTTTAGCTGTCAAACTTTCTGCTAATTTTTCAGTAGCAGAAGAACCATCATCAGTTATTAATACAATGTGGTTTTCAGGAAGAGAAAATTCTAAACTATCAGGTGTGGGAAGTTGCTGTAATTTGGCAATACTGCGGCGGATATTTGGCGGAAATGTGGTTGTTGTGATCTCTACTATTTCTTCAGTCAATAAATTAGAAATTCCCTGGGCTTGTTGCTGCATATAAGTGGCAATTTCGGCCAAAGTTCTCAATTCTCCAATTTCTTCGAGGTTGGGTTTAGGTAAGTCGGGATATATTTCTAATAAACCTCCTAAAATTTCGACTCGTTTGATAGAATCAATTCCTAAATCTGCTTCCATATCCATTGACAGTTCTAACATTTCTACTGGGTAGCCTGTTTTATCACTGACAACGTTTAGTAGAGTTTGACTAAGGGTGGCTTTATCTATATTTGGGATGATTTTTTCTTCACGCAGAGGCGCGGCGGCACAGAGAGGAAGATCTGGAGATAAGTCGGTTTTTTGATCATTTTCTAAGTCTTGTTGAATTTGGGGAGAAAAAGTGGGTTGAGGATGATTTACATAATTGATGACTTTATTTTCTGAAGTCAGTAAATGAAAATGTTTTTGCAGAAGTTGAAAGTAATTTTGGGTATATTCATGTTGATATTTGAGATATTGTTCATGAATGCGGAGGGTATCACCTTGATGATCATGAAACCGCATCATGTTCTGTTCAGAATTGGAAATTGCTAGTTGCTGAGTTTGAGATTGATGTTCTGTAGGTTCATTATTTCCCAATAATGAATACTGCTGCTGCATTAATTGAGAAAATGTCTTTGTGTATTCTGTTTGATTTTGCAAAGATTGTTCATGAACATGGATAATATCCCGTTGTTGCTGGCTAAATTCTGTGATGAAATTTTCTAAGCTGTGAATAACTTTTTCAGAATTTTGAGGGTGAATTTCTACTTGTTCTAATTTACCGTTGAGTGAAGTTGGAGGCTTTTCGTTACCCTGTGGTTGATGATTTTCGTTAATTGTTGGTTGGGAAGATATCACTCCTACATGATGACCATTTTCTAAAGCTTTCGCAAAGGCTTTTTGAGTTCTTTCGGTAATATTGGTACTATTTAACCGCACATTCAAAACTTTTTGTTGAGGAATTTCGGGAATTTTAGTTACGACTTGATAGGGATCTAAATTTTGCAAAGATAACCCAGCTACCTGCAATTGAACTATGGCTTGTCGAAGAGTTTTGTCGCTATTTTTGGTATGATTTGGATTTACAGCTATAGCTATATGGGGTTGATCATTTAAAATCTCTTTTACCAAATTGGTAAGCACATTTTTAGGACCAAATTCCACAAAACAATAACCACCAGCAGCATAAATATTTTCAATCTCCTGCTGAAATAATACCTGATTGAACAATTGTTCTTTGAGGATTTTTTGGATAGCGTGGGGTTCTTGAGGATAACAGCCACCTGTAACATTAGTATAAACGGGAATTTGTGCTTCGTTGAAATTTGCTTTTTCAACAGCTTGGGCAAAAGGTTTTTGAGCATGAGATACTAATGGTGTATGAAATGCTGCGGAAACTCCTAATAGAAAAGTAGTAAAACCTTGTTTTTTGAGAATATCTTGGACTTGACTAATTTCCTCTTTCTTCCCAGCTAATACTATTTGGTGCTGAGAATTTTTATTAGCAACTGCTACCTGGGGAAACTTTTTAATTACTTCCGTTATCTGCTGAATATCTCCTTTAACGGCTAACATTCCTCCAGCATCAAAATTGGGATTTGCCGGTGCAGCCATAGCTTGTCCTCTAGCTTTTGCTAAGAACAAATAATCTTCTTCATTTAATACACCTGCAACCCACAAAGCTGTTAATTCACCAAAGCTATGACCAGCAACAAAATCAGGTTTAAATCCAGCTTGTTGCAAAATTTTATATAAACCCGCACTAAATACTCCAATTGCTGGTTGTGCATATTCAGTTTTTTGCAATGTTGCTAACTGAATTTGCTTTTGTGCTTCATCAAAAACAGGCTGAGGAAATACTACCGTTGACAAGGGCTGTAACCCGTCCTCACACAAAAGGCTATCCATGTGCGTATAGGTTTGGCGCAAGCAGGGAAAATTCATCACCAACTCCCGCCCCATTTCTAAGTATTGTGAACCTTGTCCAGAAAACAAAGCCACTACTTTACTTGTCGGATTTATCCCCTTTTGACGGTAGTAAATCCCTTGAGGATGTTCCCAGGATTCGGCTTCAGGCTTCTGTTTTAGCCCTGCAATCGCAATTTTTAGTAATTCCTCAGCTTGCGCTAAATCATTAGCTACAAAGCCCATTCTGGCATAATTAACGGGAATTTTCCTGGTTTGAGAATCAGTAATTAATTGTTGATAGTGTCTTTCTTTACCCTCAATCTGTAATTGTTGCTGGATTTGTTGACAACGAGATAACAACTCTGAAGGGGTGGGGGCAAATAGCAGTAAGGATTCTGGCCTATGGTGTAAACGGTAAGGGTGATGATGTTCATGCTCGTATTCTTCCAGGACAACGTGATAATTTGTACCACCAAAGCCAAAAGCACTGACTCCTGCCCTTCTTGGTTGGGTAGGATGACTTACCCAAGGTCTAGTTTCCGTATTTAAATAAAATGGGGAGTTCTCAATATTCAGTTTAGGATGGGGTTTACTGACATTGATCGTCGGTGGTAAGACTTTGTGGTGCAACGCTAAAGCCGCTTTGATGAGACTAGCTGCACCAGCCGCCGCCTTAGTATGTCCAATTTGAGATTTGACAGTTCCCAAAGCAATATGCTGTTTTTTCGGGTTATTTTCGCCAAAAACGCTGGTAATAGATGTAAATTCTGTAGGATCTCCTACCATCGTTCCCGTGCCATGTGCTTCGATTAATCCTACACTAGCAGGGGAAACACCTGCATCTGTATAGGCACGAACCAAAGAACTAATTTGTCCTTCTGCGCGAGGTGCGTAAATACTTTTATACTTGCCATCGCTAGAACTGCCCATCCCTTTAATGACTGCATAGATGCGATCGCCATCTCGTTGGGCATCTTCTAGGCGTTTAAGTACCAGCATTCCCACGCCTTCGCCTAATAGCATTCCATCTGCATCAGTATCAAAGGGTCTTACCTTTTCTCCAGGGGAAACAGCAGGGGTTTTACTGAAGCACATATAGGCGAAAATTGAGTTATCCGTATCCACCCCGCCAGTTATCATCATGTCGGCGCGATGTTCCACTAACTCGCTAATAGCCATTCTTAATGCACCCAAAGAACTCGCACAGGCTGCATCCACTACGCAATTCATTCCGCCCAAATCCAGACGGTTGGCGATACGTCCAGAAATCACATTAGCTAACATTCCGGGGAAGGCATTTTCGTCCCATTGCACATATCCACTTTTGAGTTTTTCAATAATTTTCTGGCTATCTTCGTCTGATAAACCACTATTTTTGAGAACTTTTTTCCAAAGTGGATCTTGCAATCTTGCACCTAAAGGAACAGCCAATTGTCTACCAATTGCTACTCCTAATATTACTCCTGTTCGTTCGTGATTAAATTGGCGAGATGTCCCATAACCAGCATCTTCTAATGCCTCTTTTGCCACTACCAAACCGAGTAATTGAGAAATATCTGTCACCTCCAAAATATTAGGAGGTAAGCCAAATTCCATGGGATTAAAATCAATATCTGGTAAAAAACCACCCCGTTTACAATAGGTCTTATCCGCTGCTTTGGGGTCAGGATCATAATAATCATCTATTTGCCAACGGGAAGCCGGAACATCAGTAATACAATCCACTTTCTGAATAATATTTTCCCAGTATTCCTGTAAATTCTTCGCCTGGGGAAAAATAGAAGCCATCCCAACAATTGCTACATTAGTTGTTCGCAATTTAGCATTAATTTCATTTTTCATCTTTGTGGTATCAGGCATATTTTTTTTAACCTTTATCATCTTGAGTACAGACTTTTCACAGTTACTAATTTCAGATTGCAACTGTGCAAAAGCAGCTTCAAATTTGGAAGCAGCCATGATCATATTTCCCTCTTTTGATCGAGCAATATAGAGGTGAATAGCAGCTTGTTTTTTGACTAAATTAAACTAAGCTAGAATTGATTTTCATTCTTAACAGTATTGAAATCTGAACTCGACATAAATTATTGATAAATATTGTGGCGATTAAATATGAAATAGTCTGATTAATCCTCCAGACTATAAATTAAATTTCCGCCTATATTAATCTGAGTTTGGTGACAACCCTATTGCAACTCATAAGCAACTTACGTGCAACTTTATAAAAGTCTTGCAGATGTAAAATTGATAGAGTCGTCGCAGAAATATCTTTGCTTATCCAATACACTAATTATTATCTAAGTTTTAGCCATTTTGACAAAAGTTGCATAGAGATTGCATATTATTAGTTCCAACTTATTGAAAACTTTATTTTACAATAACTAAGAATAACAAATTCTCTGGATAAAAATAGAATGTGCAATATGTAATTATTGTTCATTAGTTTCTAATGCTAAATAGTTATTTTTTACATCTATCTCCAGAAATATTTTTTCACCTTTGTAAAATAGATCACTATTAAATATATCTCAGGAGTTAAAAATATATTTTTTCATCAACTTAAGTCCTAAATTTGAGATAATGCAAAATTAGTAATCCTCTATTTAAAGAATTAAAAATTTGAGGCTTGCGATTTTTACAAATCCCAGATAGTGCGATAAACAAGGTTCTATGAAACAATCTGTTGCATATAGGTTGAAATTCTCAAAAAATAAGTTTACTCTAAATTATTAAATCAGGGAAATTTAGACTGTGAATTTCAAACAGTCTTCGAGCATAAAATTAGTCAATTAAACGTTATTGCATTATTTGGCTTCTGCAATATTGGAATTACAAAAACTACAAGGAATTGCTGGCATGAGACTATCTGAATTAGATCCACTCATCCCGCTGAATGAGTTACGAGAACAACTCCTCAAATTACCAAAAGGTTACTCATTTCATGAAGATGAATTAGTAGATTTTCTATCACGGAGAAGATGGCCTGAAAGCAATCGTCGAATTGATAGAACCACATTCTGGCGGTGGCGGAATGACAACGCTATTGAACATCAAAAAATCTTCAGTCGCTTGGATTTTCTCAAACTTTGTCAAATTTGTGATCATTATCGAGTAGACGGAACCCGCAGCGAATATTTGGCAATCATGCGGAAGAAAAAAGAGAAAGAGGTTGTGTTAAATAAATAAAATTTTGATCATGGTAATTGGTAATAGTCAGCAACTAATTACCAATTACCTGGCAGAATTTTAGTATTTAAGTATTTTATGTAACTTTCCATTTAGTCAACCAAAGTAAAGAATTTTTGATTAGTTGTATTTTGTTGGATATTAAGGTTATCAATTAATCCAGTTCAGTTAATTATGTAGGTTGAGTTGACGGCAGGAAACCCAACAAAATGATTGATAATGTTGGGTGGTGCTGCCACTTAACCCAACCTACTTTTTTCTTAACTGAACCAGATAAGGTTATCAAGAGATGCTATCAAGTGTAATGGCTTTTCTGTCTCTAATTTAGAGTCAGAAATATTGTCATATTTCCTAATTTAAAAGACAAAATTATGGTACACAAAGAAAAGCACTCATTCACAAAACCTATGAGTTTGTGGCCGATAATGTTAGGAAGTGCTGGAGTTATAGCTACTAGCATAATATCTATCTATAGCCTTTCATATTTTCAGAAAACGTCTAAATCATCCCCGACCATATCTTCTATTTCTCCCATTTCAGCCCCTACTATTACTGCTGTTGCTGCTTTAGGGCGTTTAGAACCCCAAGGAGAAGTAATTCGTCTCTCCGCACCTAATTCTCAAACAGGGATAAGAGTTAATCAACTCCTAGTTAAAAAAGGAGATAAAATTCGTCAAGGACAATTAGTAGCAATTCTTGATAATTATATACCTAATCTTGCAGCTTTAGAAAAAGCAAACCGACAAGTAGAAGTTAGTCGAGCGAATCTTCAACAAGTAGAAGCAGGGGCAAAAGGAGGGGATATTTCAGCCCAAAAAGCCACAATTTCTCGTTTAGAAGCTGATTTACGAGGATCAGTTTCTACTCAAAAAGCTACAATTTCTCGTTTAGAAGCTGAACTAAAAAATTCAGAAACCGAAAATCAACGCTATCAGAAATTATATCAAGATGGTGCTATTTCTGCTTCTGATGCAGATACTAAAAGATTACGCCGGGATACTGTGCAACAACAACTTAATGAAGCTAATGCTAGTCTAAAACGAACTATAGAAACTTTGCAAAAACAGTTAACTGAATCTCAAGCTAGACTTAATAGTATTGCCGAAATTCGCCCCACAGATGTGCAACTAGCTCAAGCAAATGTAAAAAGTGCTATAGCATCTGTTCAACAAGCTCAAGCCGAGCTAAATTTAAGTTCTATCCGTTCCCCTATTGATGCTCAAGTTCTAAAAATTAATACTTGGCCAGGAGAAATAATTGGCAATAAAGGCATAGTAGAACTAGGACAAACTCAACAAATGTATGTAGTTGCAGAAGTCTACGAAACTGATATTAAAAAAGTTCGTTTAGGTCAATCAGTAACTATCACCAGTGAGGCTTTTAGCGGAAAATTAAAGGGAACTGTCGCAGATATTGGTTTACAAATTGGTAGACAAAATATCTTCAATACTAATCCCGGTTCAGATACAGATAACAAAATAGTTGATGTGAAAATTCGCATTGACAACTCGGCAGATAATCAACGAGTTTCTAGTTTAACTAATTTACAGGTACAGGCACTTATTAAAATATAACAAAGTCTGAACTATGATTTGTCTGATTAATTTGATTTGGATGATTTATATAGCGGTATGCACTTGAATGAGATACATCATAGTCCCCTCCTCGCTTGCGGGGTGGGGTGCATTTATATAAGGAATAGGAGGTAAAACATGATTTTAAATATACCTTTGCCTTGGCTACAATTGATAAAACAAAAAGTGCGCTTTTTTGTAGCATTGGCTGGGATTGCTTTTATTTCTGTGTTGATGTTTATGCAAATTGGGTTTCAGGATGCTCTTTATTCTAGTGCTACTCAAGTCCATAAACACCTGCGAGGTGATTTGTTTTTAATTAGTTCCCAATATAAATCTTTGACTTCTACTCAAAGCTTTCCTCGTAGTCGTTTATATCAAATATTAGGTTTTAACGGCATAGAATCTGTTGAACCTTTATATGTCCAATTTGCTAAACTCAAAAATCCCATTAATGGCCGCAAATATCCTATTTACATTCTAGGATTTGATCCGGTAAAATCTATCTTTACATTACCAGAAGTAGATCAAGATTTTCAATTACTAAAAATTCCTGATCAAGTATTTTTTGACCGCGCAGCGCGGCCAGAATTTGGACCAATTGCTGAATATTTTCAAAAAAATCAACCTATAGGTATGGAAATATTTAGTTATTTGGGAACTATTGGTTATAAAGTTAAAGTTAGTGGTTTATTTACTCTTGGGCCTTCCTTTGGTGTGGATGGTAATTTAATAGTCAGTTCTTCTACTTTTTTTAAAATCTTTCCAGAACATAGATCAAATCAAATAGATATAGGCTTAATTCATCTAAAACCTAATGTTAACCCCCAAACAATTCTCACAACTTTATCTAATAGTTTACCAAAAGATGTCACGGTAATGACACGCCAAGAATTTATTGACTTTGAAAAAAGCTATTGGACATTAAGAACACCAATTGGATTTGTATTTAATTTAATGGTAATGATGGGTTTTGTGGTTGGTGTAATTGTTGTTTATCAAATCCTTTATAGTAATATATCAACTCATTTTGTCCAATTTGCGACACTTAAAGCTATGGGATTTAGAAATAAATATCTTTTAAATGTCGTATTTCAGCAAGCTATAATTTTAGCTGTCTTGGGTTTTATTCCCGGTTTTGCTATCTCTCTAGGACTATATGATATTGCTAAAGATGCAACTAAATTACCAATTGTTATGGATTTAAGTAAGGGGTTATTAGTATTCACTTCTGTGATTATTATGTGCTTAACTTCTGGTTTCTTTTCTACCAATAAACTCCGTAAAGTAGATCCAGCAGAAATCTTTAATTAACTAATAATGCAATATTTACCTGATGCCAATATTTTGAAAATCACAAATCTTAATCATTACTTTGGTCATAGTAAATTACGAACTCAAACTTTGTTTGATATTAATTTAACTATCAAAGCTGGAGAAATTGTGATTATGACTGGACCATCTGGTTCAGGAAAAACTACTTTATTAACATTAATTGGTGGTTTGCGTTCTGTCCAAGAGGGAAGTTTAAAATTTAATGGACAGGAATTATTAGGTGCTAGTAATGAAGAATTAGTCCAGGTACGGCGACAAATTGGCTATATTTTTCAAGCTCATAATTTACTAGATTTCCTCACAGCTATGCAAAATGTGCAAATGTCTTTGGAATTACAACGCAATATTTCTCAATGGGAATCTTATATCCAATCAGAAACAATGCTCCAGGCTGTGAAATTGGGAGATAGAATTAATTATTACCCCTCCGATCTTTCCGGGGGACAAAAGCAACGAGTAGCCATTGCGCGGGCTTTGGTGAGTCATCCTAAGTTAGTCTTAGCTGATGAACCTACGGCGGCTTTAGATAGTAAATCAGGAAGAGATGTGGTTAATTTAATGCAGCAATTAGCAAAAGAACAAGATTGCACCATTTTAATTGTTACCCACGATAACCGAATTTTAGATATTGCTGACAGAATCATTAATATGGAAGATGGTTATTTAATCCAACATGATTGATTTATTTAGATTCCCAACTTCTTAAAGAAGTCGGGGATCTAGTTATAGTAAACTAGCAGAATTAACATCTAAAAATAAAGTAGCTTGGGGTTGTTGACGTAAAATAGAAGCTGGACAATTAGTAGTGATATTTCCTGTTAACAGAGTTTTAACTACTTGGGCTTTTCTGGTTGCTGGTGCTAAACAAATTATTTTTTTAGCATGACAAATCATGGGAATAGTCACAGTAAATGCGTATTGAGGAACATCTGCTAAATTGGCAAAATATGCTGTATTTACTTGTTGTTGACGGTTAACATGATCCAGTTTGACAAGTTTAACTTTAGCAGGATCTTGAAAATCTGCCACCGCTGGATCATTAAATGCTAAATGTCCATTTTCCCCAATACCTAAAAAACATAGGTCAATAGGTTGATTTTCTAAGAGTCGAGTATAGCGATCGCATTCGGCTATTGGTTGTAATGTATCCCCTGCTATATAATAAAATTGTTGGGGACACACCTTTTCTTCGACCCGTTCCCGCAAATAACGCCGAAAACTAGCAGGATGATCGGATGTAATTCCCAAATATTCATCTAAATGAAATAAAATTATCCGTGACCAATCTATTCCCTCTAAAGCAATTAAAGCCTCCAAAAATCGAATTTGGGAATTTCCTGTAGCTAATAAAATTGCAACTGTATCCTGTTTATCAAGCAGATTTTGTAAATATTGATGTGTGATTTTAGCCACACTTTCTGACATTTCCATTTCAGAAGCATAAACCTCTACCAATAGATGATCAACATAAAAAGATTTGCTAGGTTCTATCATTTGTTTACTCCCAATTACTAATTATCAATTATAAAAAAAGACAGGCAAAAAGCCTGTCAAATAGCTGATGATTTAGCAAAGAATTTGTCAGTATCCTCAACCCTGATTGTTGTAATCAATCATCTCAATCAAATCAATCACACAAATCATAGTTATGATTTAGAAATTCATTTCCGCAGCTTGAACCCTGATTGTTGTAATCAATCAAATCAATCACACAAATCATAGTTATGATTTAGAAATTCATTTCCGCAGCTTGAACTTTTTCTACTTGTTTCTTCTTGAGAACTAGCATTACTTGTGCCAACATCACCAAACAGATAAAAGCAACCAACCATGCAACTCTAGAAGAATTTTGCAACACAATTTCTGCATCTTTTTGACCAAAACCACCAACATTGGGGTTGTTAGTCAAAGCATCACCAATTGTAACTACTTGTCCTTGAGTCACAATTAGTTCAGGACCAGCAGGAACTGTATCTGTAACAACATCACCAGTTGCAGTTGTGATACTAATCAGATTCTTAACGTTACCGTCCTCATCTTCTGTTTTAGCAATTTTGCTAATTGTACCGGCAGCAGAAGCGTTGAATGCGTTATTATTGCTCTTTTCACCTGTGGGGTAAACTTGTCCACGGCCACGATTACCGCCTACATGAACAGAGTATTTGCCAAAGTGGATATTTTTGTCTGTAGCGGGGTTAGGAGAAAGAATAGGGAAGACAATTTCTTGATATTCTTCACCAGGTAATGGACCAACAATGACAACATTATCTGTACTGTCGTTGTAAGGAGTGAATGTCATATCACCCACTTCTGCCTTGAGTTCTTCAGAAATGCGATCTTCTGGGGCAATCTTGAAGCCTTGAGGCAACATTAATACAGCACCAACATTTAAGCCCACCTTAGAACCATCAGCACCCACTTGTTGCACAGTGGCATCGTAGGGAATCTTGACAACGGCTTTAAATACAGTGTCAGGAAGCACAGATTGGGGAATTTCCACTTCTGTGGGTTTAGCTGCTAGGTGACAGTTAGCGCAAACAATTCGACCCGTTGCTTCGCGGGGGGTTGCAGGAGCGGTTTCTTGCGCCCAGAAAGGATAGGCAGCAGCAGTTTGTGGGACGGCTATATCGCTAGTGAAGAAAAAAGTCACAGTAGCGATCGCTATAAGCAATGTATTAACCATTGCTTTAGCAGTGCGAGTTAACCTCGCAGGTGTAAGGGCATTTCTCATCTCTATAAAGTCATTTGTCAGTGGTCAGTTGTCAGTTGTCAGTTGTCATTGGTCAGTAGTCAGTAGTCAAGAGTTGATTAAAAGCCCTAGATTGTTGACTTGAGACTAATAACTTTTGCACTATTTAAGCCCACCAAGCGGCATCCCCAGTGCGGAAATCGGTTTCTGTCCAAGGTGTTAACAGAATTTTGTCGTCTGCCACTTTGGCATGGGCTAGAGGCAAGGATTTTGGTGCAGGACCGCGAATTACTTTACCAGTAGCGTCATATTGTGAACCATGACAAGGGCATTTAAACTTATTTTCAGCCACATTCCAAGGGACAACACAACCTAAGTGGGTACAAATAGCATTAATCCCGTAGTCAGCGATCGCTTCTTTACTTTCCACTACAATATAGGTAGGATCTCCCTTGAGTCCTTGTACCAAACTGCGACCGCCCACATTATGGCTGTCTAGAAATTGACTAACACTAACATCATTACCCAATTCATTCTTGGCTACTGTACCGCCACCAGCGCCACCGCTAGAAGGAGGAATAAAGTAGCTAACAACAGGGTACAATGCACCCAACGCCACCCCGGTAACAGTCCCAAAAGTGAGTAGGTTCATAAACTGACGACGACCCATATCGGGAACATCTGCTGATTCAGAAAATTGAGCCATAATCTCCGCGCTGTTTGTGTAATTTATTAATCATTTTGACAAGAGTACCAGCACAAGAGCCACTCTTATCTGAATCGAAATCATAACGCTCACAGCGATACCCTAATTCTCAGTTGCAAGACATAGTGAGCATCTTTATCTGTTAGCATTACATTTCTTTATATCCTTATCATACTGGAGTCACGGAACTTAATATCATAACTAAATGTAAAATCTAGATAAGCTCAGGGAATAGGGAATAGGGAACAGGGAACAGAAGGAAACTTCTTAACAACGGACAACGGTACGGGCGAAGCATTTGGAGAAATATTTTTGGCAATGACCGATAATTTATCTTCCAAATGCTTCGCCCCTACTAACAACGGACAACTGTACGGGCGAAGCATTTGGAGAACTATTTTTGGCAATGACCGATAATTTATCTTCCAAATGCTTCGCCCCTACTAACAACGGACAACGGTACGGGCGAAGCATTTGGAGAACTATTTTTGGCAATGATCGATAATTTATCTTCCAAATGCTTCGCCCCTACTGACAACTGACAACTGTACGGGCGAAGCATTTGGAGAACTATTTTCGGCAATGATCGATAATTTATCTTCCAAATGCTTCGCCCCTACTGACAACTGACAACTGACAACGGACCAAAATTACTATGACCGGAAAGGAATTACGCCAACTGTTGATTGATAAATGGGGACAACCTTATGATGTCCAGTTTCGCCGCACTCAGGGCAAAATATTTCTACAAATCATGTGGAAATACTTTGGACAAGCCTCTTTCCCTTTAAGCGAAACAGATTACCAAGATCATCTTGACAGCATTGCTAATTATCTCAATGCCTTAGGGGGAATACAACAAGTACAAACTTTTATTCTAGAAACTAAAGAGCGTCCCCGTCTTGGTAAGGCAGTTAGCATCCCCCTTGACTTAGGTGAACGCGCGTCAGAATGGATTGTTTAAAAATTAGGTAATAGGTAATAAGGTCTATAAAAAAATTAACGGAAATGACTAATATATCTGTTACTATCTACACTTATTGTACTAGGTCAACACGGTATTAATCAAGCTATGATTATGGGACGGTTTTAGAAGCCTGGAACGCTCTGGGTAAATTATGTTAATTTTTACGAGATGCTACGAGAACACAGTGCAGGGGACGTAAGCTGTGCGAATTCCGCTTGATTATTACCGAATTCTAGGATTACCGTTGGCGGCCAATGAGGAACAATTGCGACAGGCATACAGCGATCGCATTGTCCAATTGCCCCGACGGGAATATTCGACTACATCTATATCTTCTCGCAAGAAGCTGATTGAAGAAGCTTATATGGTTTTATTAGATACCGACGAGCGCAAAGCCTACGATCAGCTTTATCTAGCTCACGTTTATACTCCTAACAAAACTGCTGATCAAGTTCCACAACAAACCCTAACAGATAATAACTCCAAAGATCAAGATGCTCAAAGTCTCAGCATTGAAATCACCCCAGAGCGATTAGTTGGCTCTTTGTTAATCCTCCAAGAACTAGGAGAATATGAATTAGTATTAAAACTTGGTCGCCCGTACCTAGTTAATAAACCTAGTTCAGTTAGTCTGAAAACAGGTCATCGTGCTACCCAAATAGAAATTCCCGAAAACCCTGACTTACCAGATATTATCCTCACCGTCTCCCTAGCTTGCCTAGAACTAGGACGGGAAGAATGGCAACAAGGTCACTATGAAAATGCCGCCGTATCCTTAGAAACAGGTGAAGAATTATTAGCACGAGAAGGCTTATTTCCCAGCGTCCGCGCTGAAATGACCGCTGATCTTTACAAACTGCGTCCCTACCGCATCTTGGAACTATTAGCACTACCACAAACACAAATTCCCAAACGTCGGCAAGGATTAGAATTATTACAAAGTATCTTAGAAGATCGTGGCGGTATTGATGGTACAGGCAATGATCAATCAGGATTAAATATAGATGACTTTTTACGATTTATCCAACAAATTCGCCATTATTTAACAGTCGCAGAACAGCATAAACTCTTTGAATTAGAAAGTAAACGCCCCTCAGCCGTGGCCACATATTTAGCAGTATACTCCCTAATCGCCAGAGGTTTTGCCCAACGCCAACCAGCATTAATTCGCCAAGCCAAGCAAATGTTAATGCAATTAGGCAAACGCCAAGACGTGCATTTAGAACAATCGCTTTGTGCTTTGCTAATGGGACAAACCGAAGAAGCCACCCGTGTTTTAGAACTAAGTCAAGAATATGAAGCCTTAGCTTTTATTCGGGAAAAATCCCAAGACTCACCAGACCTATTGCCAGGACTGTGTTTATATAGTGAACAATGGTTACAGCAAGAAGTATTTCCCCATTTTCGGGATTTAGCAAAACAGCAAGCCTCTTTAAAAGATTACTTTGCCGATAGACAAGTACAAGCTTATCTAGAATCTTTACCCACCGATGCCCAAATTACCAATGAATGGTCAGTAATTAATCATCAATCCTTTCCCCAACCAGATATTAATAATTCTCGTTACCATACTAATAACACCACACAAACACCGCAACATCATCAACCCGTCAATCCTGAGTTACCACAAACCCAGCCTCGACCTCAACCTGAATCTACCCAAGTTTCCATACCGAGATGGAATCATCCACCAACAAATGCAAATGCGGGAAATCAAACATCACAAATACCCTCAACAGCAGCAACCCCGAACCTAAGACCACATCAAACCAATGGTACTCCGACCGCAGTAACAAACCACCAGTCTCCCAAACGCAGAAGACGAAAACCCACTACTAATACCCTTCCTCAGCGGTTTATCCAGTCTCAAACTAATTTTCTCAGTAGTCTAGACCCAAAAACACGCTTAGTTTGGCTAGTTTTCTTCTCATTGGGAGGAGTATTAATTTTTTCGTTATTAGTATCAACAACTTTTGGCTTGGTCAAAAATATCTTCTTTCCCAGTGCATCATTACAGGGAGAACAGTTAGCAATACAACTGAATCAACCACCAATTACCATTCCTGACCCCAACAGCGAACCTGAATCAAGCACCGAAGAACTGACCAAAGAGACAGCAAAGGAAGTAATTGAAACTTGGTTATCTGCCAAAACCTCAGCTTTAGGGCAAAAACATGACATTGATGGTTTAAAGGAAATTTTAACAGGTGCAGTTTTATCACAATGGCAGTCAGTAGCCCAGCAAGAACAAGAAGAGAAACGCTATCGCCAATATAAACATAATGTAGAAATAGTAGCTGTTTCTAAAAAAGGTACAGATAAAGATTATGTATCTGTAGACGCTAAGGTACAAGAAGTTACCCAGTTCTATCAGAATAGTCAGCAGAAAAAGTCTTCTAATGAAAACTTGCGCGTTCGCTATGATTTGGTTCGCAAAGAAGGTAAATGGCTGATTCAGCGAATGTCAGTAATTCAGAATTTTTTGTAATTGGTCAGTTGTTAGTAGGGGCGAAGCATTTGGAAGATAAATTATCGGTCATTCCAAAAAATAGTTCTCCAAATGCTTCGCCCGTACAGTTGTTAGTAGGGGCGAAGCATTTGGAAGATAAATTATCGGTCATTGCCAAAAATAGTTCTCCAAATGCTTCGCCCGTACAGTTGTTCGTTGTTAAATCTACTCTTTTCCATGTTCCCTGCCCTCAATATCATCAAACCTTGACAGTAATCCTCTATCTGAGATCACTATATTAAGATTCCATGACAAACTGATCCCCGCAAGGCTGATAACTACGTGAAATATAGTAAAACCTATCTTTAGACCCCTTGATCCCTAGATAGTTTTACTGGTTAATATTTACTTAACAACTTTTGGCAATCCCAAAGAAATGCAAAACAACGGCATAACTAGGAATTTAGATGAGTTGGTTATCAATAAAAAAACAAACAGTAAACAAATTTAAAACTGGAGACAAACCAGGAGTCAGGAATAAAAAAATCTGGGTAGATGATATTTCATCAAAATTTTTTTAACCCGGAAAAAATAATTTACCTTGTAAACTACTGGAGTCCAAATTAATGGCAAAAGAACGCCCACCGCTAGAAGAGATGACATTACGGCAATTACGCAAAGTTGCCAGTGAATATTGTATATCTCGCTATAGCAGAATGCGGAAATCGCAGTTATTAGCATCAATTGAAGAAGTTCAGCATAGTAAATTCTCGCTCAGTTCATCCCCTAATCTGGAGGCACAAGAAACCGTGGAAGCAGCAAAATTCGAGCTAGGTCAAGAAGATCGGACTGGTGGTTCTCTCGCTGATGTTGATGAAGCATTAGCCGATTTACCCGCAGGTTATGGTGACAGCCGGATAGTTTTATTACCCCGTGATCCTCAATGGGCTTATACTTACTGGGATATTCCTAACGACCATAAAGAAGAATTGCGTCGTCAAGGTGGACAGACCCTAGCATTGCGGATTTATGATGTCACTGATGTTGATCTAGATTATCAAAGTCCCCACAGTATTCAAGAATACCCTGCTGATGAACTAGCGAGAGAATGGTATTTGCCAATTCCCGTGAGCGATCGCGATTATGTGATAGATGTTGGTTATCGCACCGCTGATGGTGGTTGGTTAGTATTAGCACGTTCGGCGAGAGTACATATTCCCCCCGTCTATCCTTCCGATTGGATTGAAGATGTCTTCATCACCGTAGACTTTGAAGAAGACCTGCGTGCTAAGACCTTCTACGAACTAGTTCCTCCATCTAAGAAATTAGCAACTGCGACTGCGACTGCGGGTGGTGGAAATCCCATTTACGAACAAATCTTTGGTCTAGCAGAATCCGCTGAAGCTCAACGGGTAGCAGGTTCTATCTTCGGTTCTATGCAGCACGTTCCTGGTTCTGCTGCTCCCGAACAAGCTCTCAGTTCCTACGTTTTCCCATCTGGTGTGGGTATGTGGGCTGTTCCTACCGTATCTGGTTTAACCATGTCCGGTGTGGGAATGTCCGGTTTCTCCGCTTCTGCTGTTCCTGCACGTCCTCGCAAATTCTGGTTAGTTGCTGACGCTGAATTGATTGTTTACGGTGCAACTGAACCTGATGCAAATGTTACCATTGGTGGTCGTCCAATTAAACTCAATTCCGATGGTACATTCCGCTTCCAAATGTCCTTCCAAGATGGTTTAATTGACTATCCAATTTTAGCTGTTGCGGCTGATGGTGAACAAACCCGTTCTATTCACATGAAGTTTGAGCGGGAAACACCTTCTCGTCATACTAATACTAAAGATGAAGCTGTTCTGGAATGGCTGGCATAATATTTGTATCTGAAAATTAACCATAACTGTAATTGTTAATTTTACCCGCTATAGTATTCCTATAGCGGGTTTTTTACTGAAAAAAATAAACAACTTTAGCTCACATTCCGACCTCAACTGTCACAATTGTTAATGACTGGAAGAAAAATATAAATTAAGAATAAATATGGAAGATTTGATTTATAAGATAGTAGAATAGGGGACAGATAAGCTGCACCTAAGAGAGGAAGGGAAATTGGAAGAACTCAGGGCGGTATTGGAACTAGCTACAGAAGAGGAACTACAGGACTTAACAGCAATTCTGTTTAGTCGCAAGTTTAACCCCTTAGATTATGTTCACACACCCGAACCCATTGCAGTACAAAGCCAAGATCGTCAAACTTGGTTAGATACAATAGAAAATCGCTTTCGTTTTTTAGCTGCTGACGGAATGACAGTATTACGGGGACGTACTGATCAAGTAACTTACAGACAAGCCCTAATTCAAGTATGCAAATATTTGAAAATTCACTATTATCAAGATCTAACAACAATTGATTTAGAAGCAGAAGTATTTTTGCATCTCTTAGGAAAGGTTTGGAAAAAACTACCAAAACAGGAAAAACAACAACTAACTATTAATGTTCAACATCAATTAGCACAATCAAAACTTAAACAACCATTACCATTATCATTGCAACGTGATCCTTTAGGATTAATATTTAAAGGTGGTAGTGCCTTGGCTGTAACGTCTGTAATCCAACCTTTTGTTCTCCAACAAATCGCCCGTCAATTTGCTATTCATTTAGCTACTTATCAGGTAGCGAAAGAAGCCACAATTACAGGTACAGGATTAGCAACCAAACAGTTTCAAAACTATGTAGCTTTACAAATGTCCCGTCGAGGTATGACTATGAGTGCAGCCCGTTATGGTGCGGTTCGCAGTGCGTTTGCTTTGGTCGGTCCAGTCATGTGGGCTTGGTTTTTTGCTGATTTAGGTTGGAGAGCGATCGCCACAAACTATGGCAGAATTATTCCTTGTGTCTTCACCCTCGCGCAAATTCGTCTTACCCGTACAGAATGTTGGGAAATAGCTTAAATAAAACTTTTTATCATCCAAATTCCCGCTTACAAACCCCTTGGAATTGGTTGCAATTTGGACTATTATCTTGCCCCCTGAGTCCATTTTTGGGCGGTATTTCTATCGTCGTGGCATCATTGTTAACTTGGCGAAAACAATCGCGGCTTATTAGCAATCGGCCAATTCACAAGGGATTTGCTCTTTTGAGTATCTTACTACTCATTACTACCGGATTTGCCTATCATAAATTAGATGCCTTTTTAGGTTTATTCAATTTCATCCCCTTCTTTTTCTTTTTTACAGGACTAACTTCCCTGATGCAAACACCCAACCAATTACGACAAATTTCTTGGATCATGGTGTTTGGTTCTGTACCTGTTTTAATCATCGGTTTTGGGCAATTATTTCTCGGTTGGAATTTCCGATTTCAGGTTTTATGGATTGTCTTTGATTGGATAGTTGCACCAGAAAAATCATTATCAGGACGCATGGCTTCTAACTTCATGCACCCAAATACCTTAGCCGCATACTTAGTAACTATCTTTATTTTGGGTTTAGGTTTATTGCTAGAAAACTATCACAAACTCAAGCAAAAAAATCGCCTGATTATCTTCTTAACAATTACGGTATTTGCTAATTTTATCGCCTTGATATTAACCAATTCTCGCAATGGTTGGGGAATAACCATTTTTGCCTGTTTAGTTTATGCTTTATATCAAGGTTGGCGATTAATTGTTGCTGCTGTTGTCAGTATTACAAGTTGTTTTTTCTTAGCAGCTTTTGCACCTTCACCTATTGCCCAATTTTTCCGCCTTTTTGTTCCCTACGGCATTTGGGCGCGGTTAAATGATGATATGTTTCCTGATAGACCGCTGGAATTAATGCGGAAAACCCAATGGGAATTTGCCTGGAATTTAACTCAGCAACATCCTTTAACTGGTTCAGGTTTACGCAGTTTTAGTGGACTTTATAAAACCCAAATGCAAATTGATGTCAACCATCCTCATAACCTATTTTTAATGCTGTCTGCGGAAACTGGGTTAATTACTACTTTGCTATTTTGTGGTTTGCTGGCTTGGATATTAATTGCAGCTAGTCAAATTTTATTTAACAATAAGAATAAGATCCCCGACTTCTTAAAGAAGTCGGGGATCTCTGCATCTATAGAACCAGAAAATCGCCTAATCTTCTTTAGTTATCTCATCACCTTTATAGGGTGGATATTATTTAATACCGTTGATGTCACCACATTTGATATTCGGTTGAATACTCTCTCTTGGGTTTTTGTTGCTGCATTGTGCGGAGTTATGTATGAATATCAATCACGTCATAAAACCTCGCGGTAAGTGGGAAACTCAGCGGCTAAAGCCGCTGAGAGTGTCAAACAAGTAGGTAGACTGGGGAAAACCCAAATGTGTAAAGCAATCTTAACAAGAGGATTAGTGTGAGGGAAGGGGTAATTAACAATTATCAATTACCTCTTTCCCCATTAAAATCTAAGCATCAAGCTTTTGCAAAATTTGCAGCAACAAAATCCCAGTTCACCAAATTATCTAAGAAATTCTTGATGAATCCAGGACGAGCATTTTTGAAGTCAATATAATATGCGTGTTCCCAAACATCAATGGTAAGCAATGCTTTTTTACCATGTGCAAGGGGGTTTTCTGCGTTTGGTGTTTTCATTACCTTGAGAGTACCACCATCATCAACCAACCAAGCCCAACCACTACCGAATTGAGTTGCAGCAGCAGTAGAAAATTCCTCTTTGAATTTCTCAAAGCTACCAAAATCCTGTTCAATTTTAGCTGCTAATGCGCCTGTAGGTGCGCCGCCACCTGCTGGTTTCAAGCAATTCCAGAAGAAAGAGTGATTCCAAACTTGAGCCGCATTGTTGAAGATTCCAGCCTTAGCAGAGTCACCAAAAGCAATTTGAATTACTTCTTCCAAAGACTTATTAGCTAATTCTGTACCATCAACAAGCTTATTCAAATTATCTACATAAGCTTTATGATGCTTACCATAGTGATATTCAAAGGTTTCCGCTTTCATGCCATAGGATTCTAAAGCATCAGAAGCAAAAGGTAAAGCTAGTTGGGTAAATGCCATTGTGTGAGATCTCCTCTCTTTACTGTTTTCTAGTTGAAAGCTATTGCCAGAGCTAGGCAAATTACAGGTTTCGTATTCAGGAATTTTATACAAAACTTAACATTGTTATTCTACTACCAAACTGAAAATTCCCAGCAATTAGTTTATAAATAAAGCAAATTTCATCTATTTAGACCAAACTCCTAACTTCCCTCTGTTGCCTCTGCGCCTGAAGCGTGAGAAAAAAGCCCAGTCTAAAATATATAATGATTAACTCAGACTAATATCCATCTCAAGATAGATGAATCAATCTGCAAATAGTTTAGGATGTAGTTCAAAGCAATAAAATCTAATAATGGTGAGTCCGTCGGCACTCACCACCATTTTCAACTCAAAAATTCCCGAATTACCAATGGGATAGCCGTTGATTGTAGTGGCTAATAATTTGTGCTGCTACTTCAGAAGCTGTTAAACCATCAGTTTGTAATTCAATCGCATCAGCCGCTTTTTGCAAGGGGGAAACCTTGCGAGTGCTGTCTTTCAAGTCCCGTTCAGCAATGTCCCGTTCTAGCTGTTCTAAACTAACTGCGGGTTGGTCTTGCTTTTGAAAGTCTTGCTGACGACGACGCGCTCTTTCACCCACAGAGGCGGTTAAGAAGATTTTAATTTCCGCATCTGGGAAAACATGAGTGCCAATGTCCCGACCTTCCGCCACTAAACCGCCACGTTGTCCCCAGCTTTGCTGTTGTTGAACCAATGCTTGACGCACAGTGCTTTGAGCAGCGATCGCTGATACTTGAGAAGTGACTTCAAGTGTGCGAATTTTCTGAGTGACATCAATGTCATTAATCTGGACTCTGACGGGAGATTGCAGGCTTTGACTGGGAGTCAGTTCAATTTTACACCCAGCAACTAATTCAGCAACAGCACAATCATCATCAATGGCAATCCCCTGTTCCAGCACTAGCCAAGTAATCGCCCGGTACATAGCGCCCGTATCTAAATAGACTAAACCTAATTGATGTGCCACTTGGCGAGCGACGGTAGATTTACCAGCACCAGCCGGACCATCAATAGCAATGATTGGTTGGCGTAGTCCGTCGTTGCCATCGCGCAAAATCGTATTGTCAATTAACCGTGTAGAACCAAGACGAGCAGCGATCGCCAACATTCCTTCATCCTCAACTTTTTCTAAAAACATCAACGTATTCGGTTCAACCAATTCAATATATTCCAAGCTGATATTGCTAACTTTTGCGATTTCTTGCCGCGCTAATGCTATGAGTTCACCACTGTCACGAACGCCAGCCCGAAACGCCGCCTCAGCTTGCCGTAAACCTTTAAATAACACCGTTGCTTGCTCTTTTTCTGTAGCCGTCAAATATTGATTACGAGAACTTAAAGCCAAGCCGGACAATTCCCGCACTGTAGGACAAGCAACAATTTCTACTGGCAAATTTAAATCAGCCACTAACCGTTTAATAATTGCTAGTTGTTGACCATCCTTTTGTCCAAAGTAAGCTCGGTCAGGTTGTACCAAATTAAAAAGCTTGGTAACAATCGTTGCCACACCTTGAAAATGACCCGGCCGAAAATTACCACACAAACTATATATCATATCAGATGGCGGGATCACTTGTGTCACCTGAGTTGCTGCTATATTCTTCCCAGGGACACCAATTTCCTCCGGAGTTGGGGCAAAAATCACATCAACTCCCGCCTGTTCACAAAATTGTCGGTCTTGCTCTAGAGTGCGGGGATAGCGTTGATAGTCCTCATTTGGTCCAAATTGCAGGGGATTGACAAAAATACTGACAATCACCGTCGAATTTTCCTGTTTAGCCCGTTCAATTAAACTTAAATGACCTTGATGTAAACCCCCCATAGTTGGCACTAAACCAACTGCTGTGGGAGACCAACTGGTTTGTTCATCAAGTCCGAGATCCTCTGGTAGCCTAAGATGGCTTGGCCAGCGACGGCGATTTAAATAGCAGCGTAAGGCTACAACTGTTGTCAGCACAAGCACAAAATACCCCTAGTTCCAATAATCCTTTCCCCCGTTAGTGTATATCTGATAGCGCGGCGTGGCGCAAAGGATAATTGGGGGATAGGAGGGACGAACCAGGGGAATTTAATAGTGAAGAGCGAAAAGAGAGTAGGAATGAGGAAACGGGTTATTTTCCTAAAACCTCAAGACTGACTGGAGCAATGCCACTGCCGATCATGCCTAATAGCCGGGCAGCACCAGCCGAAAGGTCAACAATTCGACCCCGGATGTAGGGACCTCTATCATTGATTCGCACGACGACAGAGCGACCATTCCGGGTGTTAGTGACACGGATTTTTGTCCCCATGGGTAAACTCCGGTGAGCCGCAGTTAATCCTTCGGGATTATATCTTTCACCACTGGCGGTTTTATTGCCAGAGCCATCATATCCGTACCAAGAGGCTATCCCTTGAAAACTGAGATTGATATTTCTAAAGGCAATCTTTTGCGGTAGACTGGCTCTGGAGACTGATCTATCTACTGGTAAGTTGGCAATTGCTTGAATAGGAGATGCGTTACCTATAAGTCGCCGCAGTCTATTAGTTGCTTGTAAGGCATCTTGGGCAAGATTTTTGGTACTATCTGCTAATATTGTGACTTTATTGACTTCTACCAGTTCTTGACCGTCAATAGTAATGGTGTAGCGATCTGCCGACGGTTGTTGAACGATGAAGCCTGGCTTTTGGGCTTTATTGTTAATTGTGGAGTTATCTCCTGTTTTCCAACTGACGGTAATCTTGCTTGCGTCTACATTTTTTTCGATCAGTTCATTGATTCTAGCGGCTATAACACTAGCTTTTTGAACTGGATCATTGTCAATAGACCTAACTTTTTTGTTAAAATTGACTACATTCCCAGTATTGCTAAAACTGGTAACTTTGGCGGAGTTGGTAGCAGTCCGCGGGTAAGAATTTAAATTCTCGCCATTGCCGATTACTCCAACTTTTGTTTTGCTGTTAGTAACTGGGTTAGAACCCAAAAAGGTGAGAACAGGAATATCCCGAATATAAAGAGTTGCTGCTTGTAAGCCGCGAATACTGTGAGGATGAATTCTGGTAATCACAGGATTGGAAATGGGGCTTTCTGTCTGGGATTGGTACTCTCCTACTTTGACTGCATCATTCGCAGATGATGCTTGGCTAGTTGGGGAAATTCCCGCAATGGTTTGAGTTCGACCAACTGAGGGTAGACCCAAAACAGCTAGAAATACGGCAACTGTAGTCCACAAATGTCTTTGATTCATGCGTCCGATTTTAAAGCGACTATAGAACTTAAGTTTTATTTAGCTAGTACATCACGGCGTAAATAAAGCAACCATATTCAATCGCCAAAAAGCTTACTGTATATTAGTTTTGACTTTTGACTTTTGACTTTTGACTTCCGCCCTGCGGTACTAGGGTTTTTCACTTGATGAATAGTGATCCCCTTTGGAAACTCGAACCCGTTCCGCTTTCACTTTGCGTTTTGTAACTCGAATACATTAGCATGAATTTTTGGGCTTGGGGATCAGGGTTTTAGCGGAAGTCTGAAAGAAATACTTAAATTTACGGTTGAGTTTGAGCTTGTAAACCGTGTTCAAGTCAGGATTTTGGCTATGTAACGTTTTTTTGGAAAATTTCCAGATTTTCTTAGGGAAACTTCATGTTGGCTGATCACATAATTCAACGGTTACTCCCTAACATTTATCCTCAGTAGTTGTAAATTATTAAGTATTGAAAAATGATCAAGTCAATTTGCGTTTAGATAAAATTTTACTTTCAATAATTTGATTGTTAGAAGCTAAAATTAGCGCAAAAACAATCTCTCTAAAGATTTTATTTGCAAAATACTTTGGTTGTTTCGCTCAAGGATGATAGTTTTTTATCTAGATTTTGAATAAGTAAATACTATTAAGTATTTAACTTTATAAGTTTTAATTACTACAATAATTACTCAAGCAATAAAAGTGATTTATCTCCAGTAAGTATTTATTCTTATCCTGAGATAAATAATTAATGAGACAGTGAAAAGAGTGGTAAGCGCGTATATATGAGTATTTTAGGTATAAGAAAATACCCTATAGTAGCTTTTACCGTAATAACCCCAGCAATCAATTTTGTATCAATCAATCAGCCCCATCTTTAAGCCAGAAAATCCAGAAATATTACCACCAGCACTTTTAGACATTCTCAAAGAATTGCATTCCCAGTTTGACACTCCCCGGTCTAAAGACACGGGAATTCTACATTCATCGTCAGAATTTGCTCTAGTTGCCGTACGGGCGAAGCATTCGCGCTGTTGAGTTGTCGGTTGGTCGCATAATTTTTATAAGCGAATGCTTCGCCCCTACCTTTAACTTTTTTGTAAATCCGTCTTTGAGAATGTTTGATTGATTTTTCAGCCTTTCTGGTAAAACTGAGGGTTGGGTTCATGATGTCCATTGGAATCTGTGTAAAATGACTCTATACCGACATCTAACCCGATTTCTTCACCTGTTTTTGGTTGAATATCTACAACATCAATGCTCACACAAAACTGTGCATAATAGCCATCTGCACGCCGGATTAAACGCACTCGTTTAATATCTTTAAGTTCGTAGGATTGAATATCCCATTTACCTAATAATTTGAGTTCACCACCTCCTATTCTTTGCTCCTTTTTCTTAAAATATACCCAGATACCTTACAGCAGATTTCGCTCTCATGAGGTACAAACTTGAATTATGAAACTCTTGTAGTGCGGGCATACTATGGCTAACGCCACGCTGCGCTATCGACAAGCTCAGTACAAGTCTTGCCCGCTAGATATGTACCTCATAACACCGGAAAGTGCTGTATTTCTCAATTTACAATTTCTGCAATAATTCCTGAGTTAACTGCATAAATGCCTTAGAACCGACTGTATTCGGACTTAGTAAGGAAACTGGCATAAAACTATCAACAGCTTTGGCAACATTAACATCAACTGGTATTTGGGCTTTACAGATTTTATCTACTCCAAAATCTTCAACAACTCGGTGCATTACCTGTTTATAATATCTGCCATTCAGGAGATTGGCATTAGACATACTAAAGACTATTCCCAACATTTTAATATCTATTTTAGCTTCGTGTTCATGACTTTCTTTTAATTGGGCAATACGTCTTTCTAAAAGTTGAATTCCGACTACAGATAAGGGTTCTGGTCTAGCTGGAAGAATATAGAAATCACTAGTGGCTAAAGCACTTCGAGTCAAGAGATTATAACCGGGAGCGCAATCTAAAAGAATAAAATCATATTCATCCCGGATAGGTTCTAAAATATCTCTAATTAAGACCCTTTCAAAGCGATTCCAGATGGTTTCAAAATCCTGTTCTCCTAACGCTACTGATTGATTATGCAGCATTTCTGAAACCACAAATTCATCATATAAGTCTATATCTCCCGGTAATAAATTTAATTCGGTCAGGTTACAAACTTGAGGTTGAATGATGTCCCCAATGGTAAATTTTGCCTCTGGTTCAGGGTTGATAATTTGATCTAGTAAATATCTAAATGTCTTTCTTTGTTTGCGACGTTTGGCAAAATCAACAGGTGACATTAAACTCAGTGTGGCACTGATTTGACTATCTAAATCTAAAACAAGTACCTTTTTTCCGTGATTTTTGGCTAAACAGGTGGCTATATTCACGGTAATGGTGGTTTTACCAACTCCACCTTTCATGTTTGCGGTTGCAATTACATATCCCATTTTAATTCCCCTACTGACGCTTTCCCAATGATGTAGCGTTCATATTATCTAATAGATTTTAACTTTGGTTATGTTATTTAGATCCCCGACTTCTTAGAGAAGTCGGGGATCTTTTTTTTAAGGTAGTTGAATAGTTTGTGCTAATAAGCTTTGAAGACGTTGTCCGTGCGAACCACCTTGGTAAACTAAATCACCTTTGCCTAATAAATAGGCTGCTGTTGTTTCTTTTCCACCCAGAATAATACATGAATCTGCTTGGCTGGAGGTACGTAGGGCGACTCGTCCAGGTAGGTTAGAACGGATAATTGGGGTGACAATACTGGCTTCTGGGCGTTGTGTGGAAATAATTAGATGAATGCCGGCGGCTCTTGCCATTGCGCCTAAACGTTTGATACTTTGTTCTAATATGGTGCGAATTTCTTTTTCTGCCATAAAATCGGCATATTCATCAAATATACAGACAATACGTGGCAAAGCTGGGGAAGAACGTTGATTATAGGTGGTTAAATCTGCACATTTAGCTTTTTCAAATTTTTGATAACGAGATTCCATTTCTGCAACTAGTTCCTGCATTAATTCTACGGCGCGATCGCTATCTTTGACAACTGGTGCATATAACCATGACATTTGTTCAAATTCGGGAAATGTTACCCGCTTGGGGTCAACTAAGGCAATTTTGAGATGTTGGGGAGAATGACGATAGATTAAACTGAGAAGTAAGGATCTCAAAAATTCACTTTTTCCGCTTCCTGTTGTTCCTCCCACCAAAAAATGACAAGTATTCGGATCTGATAAATCAGCCTCTAATAACTTCCCATCAATACCCACTCCAATAGCAATTTTTACGGGTGCTGTTGGGGGTAAAAACTGCTTTTGAATATAATCTTCAAATTTGGCAATTTGTCTATCTTGACGCGGCAAATCAATACTTACATAACCAGCTTGGGGAGCAATTAAAGGCGGATATTCTAACCCTAATTGTACTTGTAAATCAGCGGATAATCTGAGAATTGAAGGAACTTTCACACCTAAATGTGGTTTAATTTTCACCCGAATAAATGCCGGACTTACATCAGCACCATAATAATCTACATTAACCTTAAAAGATTCTAGAATTGCCACTAAAGATGCGCCAATTTCATCAGCATTAATAAATGTATCTTTCTGACTTTTAAAAGTATCTAAAAAACCTCTCTCCAAACCTCTCTCCTGCAAGGAGAGAGGCTTTGAATTCTCCCCCTTCCCTGGTAGGGAAGGGGGTTGGGGGGTTAGGTTTCGTGTTGGGTTTTCCAAATAATGTGAAGAGTCAGATGTATCTTCTCGTTTTTTGGAAGGTGCTATAAAATCAGGATTGTCATTATCTGGAATAACTTGATTTGGCGGTGAATCAGATTCAACATTAAAAAAAGTTTGACATTTTTGTTGTTGGGGACAAATTTCACATAAATAAGGTTCAGTTGTCATTGGTGGTGGGTTAGGATTGGGAGATTCCCAACTCAACCATTGCTGCATTTGTAATAATTTATAGGGAATTAATTGATGAACCGTATTTTCTAACTGTTCCCAAGAATATTTGTACTCTTTAAATTCTGGTAAAACACAATAAACAGCAGAATCAACAGGTGCTTTTTTCTGCTTCCACAACATATAACTATAAAGAGAAACTTGCGCTAATTGTGCTGCTGAATCTACAGGTTGATAGGTTTTAAATTCTACCATACAAAGGCGTTTAAGTTCAAAATTAAAAACCAGACAATCAAACTCACCTCTAATTAATTGTTTTGTCCCATTGGGTAAATCAAAGTAATATTCTAAATTGTGTTCTCCAGAAATAAAAGTATTAGAAATAACCGTTTCTGCACTGCAATAACGACGATTAATTACTAACAATTCAGTAAACTTTTTAATTAATCCTTGTAAACCTTGCCAAACTTGTAGCAGTAGAGAGGCTTTACTCGCGTCTTTTGCAATTGCATTTTGTAAATAGGGAAAGAACTTAATTTTATAGAATAGTTGTTGAATTTCCAACGTAATTACATCTACATTTAATTGTGTTGCAGATGGATTTAATAAAGTTTTAAATCTGGGTTCAATTAGCAGTAAATTAATAAAATTATCCGCTAGTTGGTGAAAGACATTACCAATACCAGTAATGGTATCTTTAGGAGAGAATATTGCTTTACAATTAAAATTATGATTTAGATAAAATAGTCGCGGACATTCAAAAGCTAATCTAACTTTCGTCGGAGTTAAAGAGGAATTTTCAGATTTATTATTTACCATATTAAATACACGACTGATAACATCAGGATTGGATATTTCCAGTAAGCGATAATGAACAGCAGCTAAATAAACTGTATCCATTGCTGCATAGTTTAACTGTTTTTGAGTCAGGGGACGTTTTCCCCAATCACTGCTTCCTTCTTCTGCGTCTACATTAGAAAAATGGCAGAGTTCAGCAGCTAGAGTTTTTAGTTTTAAGTTGGTAGTTTGTAAAACTCCTTTGGTGATTTTTCTCGCTATTTTGAAGGTACAAGTGACATTTTGCGCTAGTTCTTTTCCTAGATATTTTAAATCAAAACCAGCATTATGAAAAACTTTTTCAATTTGGGAATTAATCATGATTTGGTTAATGAAATATACAGCCAAATCAGGTTTATCTAAAACATCAAAAATGTAAGCAGATTCACCATTTAAATCTGTATAATCAGCCAATACCTGAATTAGTGCTAATTTTGGTTTATCAGTATACCAATCAGCAATTTCCGTATCTATCCATAGGGTTTTAGATAGGGACAGTTGGGAAATTTGCTTGTAAATTTCAGAAGCTTCTGTCAAGTAGTGCATTGGCTGATCATTTTATAAAAAACAAGTGAATTTAAGCAATTAAACAAATTAATCGATCTGGTAATTTAGCTTTTGGGTTCATAATCTTAACTTTCTTTTCTTGACATAATAGATCAATTAAATATTGAATATCAGTTTCTTTCACATCAGGAAATTGACTAACTGCTTGTGAAATTAAAGTAGGTACTCCCATAAATGCTTGAGTTTTGACTAGATTTAATAAGAAATCTTTAACAGGTCTTAAATCTTTTCTGCCATTTCCAGTTGTACTTGGTGGTTTATCTGGTTTAGAAACAATACCTAAATCTTGCAATAAAGTACATTTATGTAAAATCTCAGCTTCATTAATTAAAGTTTCTAATCTTTGTAAATTAATCGTTTTTCCACCAATTACTAACTCTTGAGATTTGGCAGAATTTACCAAACTTTGATATGTTGCCAAGTAGTGAATAGAAGACAGACTTGGTTTAATATGAACATGATTAGTATTCGTAAAAATCTGTCTATAGAGTTGATTTCCTGCCAGATTTGGTTTTCCTAAATCTCCAGCACGAATTAAGTGCATAGTTTGACAGAGATTTTTTTGAATGGCTATTTGACAAGCATTCATTACATGATAAAAACTAGTCATATTTGAGTCTTCTGTCCAAACTATACCCAATTTTTCCCGCTTGGTAGGATGTTGATAACTCAAGGAATAACTAGCATACTTTCCGCTTAAAAGTTTAGTCTTAACCCCCTGCATTTTTAAACTAGATATAGACTGTTGCAACATCTGAATTAAATCAGGTGATGATAACAAAGAAATCTTGGTAATTTTCCCCTGACTTTTTGTATATTCGTGCTGCCATAATAATTCAAATTCTGCTTGAATTGTATCTTGATTATCTTGATGTCGTGGTGGAACAATAATTATAGGTTTAGGAATAGTTTTTTCATCGGGTGTTGTCACCTTTATTTGTATTGTAACTGGTTCGGGCTTTGGTTTTTCATCTAATAATGAACCTTTATATTTTTGATATTCTTCACGACCTAGAGTTAGTGCATTTCTAGGCATAGTTTTACCACCAGGATAGGTTTTCTCTAAAATTTGCCGATTTAGGGGAAAAATAGGAGATTCAGGTCTAGGATTTGCTAGTTGATGTAATGGCTGAAGTTGATAAGCCCAAAGTGCTTCTGCCTGTTCTATAGTAATAGGTTTTAACTGAATTGTTTTATGTATTCCGGCTTTATCGGCTGGGAGAATTCGATCAAAATGCCGTTTTAATGTATTTGTAATAACGCTGATAATCACCAAGAAATTTTTTAAATTATCCCCATGAATTGTGGTATTGACATTAAAAAAAGGTTGTATATCCAGAAAACCTTCTGGTAACTGGGGCATAGTATCTAAATTGTCAAAACATAAAACAATCGGTTGAGTTTGTGTAGAAATTCTGCCAAAGTTGGCTAAGATATTTTTTGCAGCATCTTCTGTATCAATGCAAGTTTTGACCTTGATTTCTTTCATGGAATCTTCATTTAAGTCATCACCACGCAGCCATTCACAAGCTAAATCATATAATTCTGGATTTGCGAGATCATGTAGCACTCCAAAAAACATATCAGGGTTATAAATACCTGCTTTTTTATAACTATCCTTGAGGTGTTTGATAAATTTCTGCCGATTACTTTGTAATGCTTCCCAAAAATTATCATTAAATATTCGTTGCTTTATATCACTTCTTGTAAATGCCGTTAAACTTTTTAGCCACAACATTAACTGTGATTCTTTTTCACCTTCGGGAACTTGAATTAAACTATCAACAGTGTGACGTAAAATATGCCGCCAGATATTACCACTATCAGCCCAGTTGCAGAGAATATAAGCAAAAAATGCTTTCGGGTTAAGAGTACGTTTAAGCCGACCTAATAAATAACTTTTGCCAGAACCAGACTCACCAGCTAATAAAACTGTACGGCTACGATGATCTTTACCTACTAAATCAAGTAAACCTTCAATTTCTATGATTGCGTTTTCATGAATTGACTCAACCATGAGTTTTGAATCTTGTTCTTCAGCCCAAAAATTAGTGGGCTTTAAATTGATCACGTCAAAAGGGTTGACCTCGCGTTTAATAATGTCTTTAATGTCTGTCATAGATATGGGTGAGTGAGAGGAGGAAGTAATGAAAAAATGAAAAATATCGGGAATACTGTTAATTAACTATGAGAAAAAACAGTTGTCCACCAATATTTTGAGGAATTCCCGCGTCAATTTGTTCTGGTGTATAAGCACTGACTTCTTGTAGGGTACTAAAATCAATTTTGTCACTTTTTTGTAATCTATACAAAGCCTGATCTAAATCATCTCGTAATAAAGGCGGTTGTAACTTTTGCCGTAAATGGAAAATTGGTAAATAATTCTCTGTACCCAATTCCTGATCTAATTTCTTGATAGTCTCTAAAATTTCTTCATCACTGATATTGCTAGTAATATCAGAATATGATTCTACATGATCAGGAGTAGAAACTTGTTCTGACTTCAACCGCAAATTCTTCCGTAAAAACCGCACATAATTACCCAGCAAATTAAAGTCTATATTTGCTTTTCCTTCGGGATTATATTCATCCCGCAAAACCTCAATTCCTCTTTCCGTTAACCAAACTTCTGCTTTAAGTCTTTTCATCTTGATTTCAATAGCAATCAAACCCCGTTCACTCAAGGTTTTTAAGATTGCGTCCCGTTCATCTGATTTTAGCGATGAAACTTTGATTTCACTGGGGGCTATTTTTCCAGAACTCTTACCTATCTTCTCCAGTACCTTGAGTTCTTTATCATCAATAGGTAATTGTGCCGAGTCGAGTTTCAGTAGTGCTTGACCAGGAGGTAAAATCTTGACTGTGGCAATTTCGCGGGAATAGTCTACATATTCCAGTTCCCCCAAATCTCGACAAATTTTGTTTTTCTCACTTTTAAAACTATCAAAAGTGCTGGAACTCAAGCCAGTACGATAATTCGGACATCCCAACAGTTTTAAGATGAACTTTAACTCTTTCGTTTCCATACGGTTAGTCTTGCTGTATTCGATACTTGACTACTTTAGCGCGAATCACAAAAAAATAACACACAGTTTCTATATTAACTCTAATAAGAGCCAATACTGCTCCGCAGTTGACGCAAAATCATCTAAAATCAAGTTATCTTCTTTGCTAAACAAATTAATTGGGACTCTAAAGGTGCTTTAGGATCAATAATCCTTAGTTTCTTTTGCCAACATAATTGTTGAATTAAAGCTTCTATCTTAGATTCACTTAATTCAGGAAAACAATAGTTAGTTTTTTGGATAATAATTTGTGTATTTAAGCAAATCTGACTCTTAACTAAATAAAAAATGTAATTATTATATTCTTTAAATTGTTGATTGGCATTTTCTTGATCATCTGAATCATAATTACTAACAACTAATCCTAACTTTTCTAATAAACCACAATTGTTCAAAATCTTGGATTTATACATCAAATATCGTAAATCTTTTAAATCAATCACTTTACCAGCAATTACTAAATTTCCTTCACAAGCACGTTTAACCAAACTATTATATGTAGCTAAATAATGAATAGATTTTAAATCAGAGATAATATGAGAGTGGGAAAAATTCATAAAAATTTCCTCATAAATTTTATACCCCTTATCATTTTTGCTTCCTAATGATTCTGCACGAATTAAAGATAACTTTAACGACGGATTTTTTTCTAGAGTTTTTCTACAAGCTTCCATTACATGAAAAAAACTGGTAAGATTGGGATCTTCCATCCAGATAATACCTAACATTTCCGAGTTATCTGTTAAATGATAACCTAAGGAATAACTAGAATATTTAGTTCTCACAAATAATGGATAAATAATTTGATCTACTTGTAATACTATCAGAATTTCCTCCAAAATCCTTATTAATTCTGC